>JAAYBP010000230.1 GCA_012730075.1 Acidimicrobiales bacterium
CACGTCGGCGCCGCGCCGTGGGACGTGTTCCACACCGGGGTGGCCCGGCACATCGACGTCGGCGTCGGCACCATCATCGTCGGGACCGGCGCCGCCCTCCTGCTGCTGTGGATCCCGCTGCGGGAGCGGATCGGCCTCGGCACCGTGCTGAACGCGATCCTGATCGGGTTGTTCGTCGACCTCACCGCGCCCCTGCTCCCCGACACCGCCGCGCTGCTCCCTCGGGTCGGCCTGTTCGCCGCGGGGATGGTCGCCATCGGCGTCGGGTCGGGCTTCTACATCGGCTCCGGTCTGGGCCCCGGGCCCCGCGACGGCCTGATGACCGGGCTGGCCCGCCTTCGCATCGCCGGCCGGGACGTGACGGTCGGGGCGGCGCGCACGTTCATCGAGGCGTCGGTCCTGGTGCTCGGGGCGCTGCTCGGGGGATCGGTGGGGGCGGGCACGGTCGCCTTCATGTTGGGCATCGGCCCGCTCGTGCAGGTCTTCCTGCCCCCGCTCACGATGGACCGTCGGGAGCATCCTGCGGTGGCCGTCGAGCCCTAGCCCGCCGACTTCGTCAGCGCCGGGACCTCGGTGACGGCTCGATCGGTCGCTCTCCCGGCGCGGTGCGGCGTGGCGGCCGGGGTGGTTCAGGCCGTGACGAGGATGCGGGCCGACGCGAAGGCGCCGATGCCCACGTGCGCCCCGCCGATCTCGACGGTGGTCGTGCCGTCGGGGGAGGAGGCGGTGACGATGCCCTGGCGACCGGGGAGCATGTCGCTGCGCTCGAGGAACTCGAGCATCCCCGGCGTGAACTCCAACTCCTCGGGGATGCGGGTGACGGTGAACTCGGTGCCGACGTCGAGGTCGGCCAGCGGTTCCATGTCGGGCGGGGAGTAGGCGGCGCCGGGGATCGGGTTGCCGTGCGGGCACGTCGTCGGGTCGCCGAGCACCCGGGTGAGGGCGGTCTCGACGTTCTCGGAGATCACGTGCTCCCACTTGCCCGCCTCCTTGTGGGCCTCCGCCCAGGAGAGGCCGAGCACGTCGGTGAGGAACCGCTCGGCGAGGCGGTGGCGGCGCACGACCGACTCGGCCAGGCGGCGGCCGTCGCCGGTGAGGGTGATGCGGCCGTCCACCTCGACCAGACCCTCGTTCTCCATCTTGCGGATCATCTCGGAGACCGCCGGACGGGAGACCTCGAGCCGCTCCGCGATGCGAGCCTGGATGACGTCGACGTCGTCCTCGTCGAGCTCGAAGATCGCCTCGCAGTACTCCTCGAAGGCCGGGTGGTACTCGGGGGCACGGTACATGGCCATGGGCGGGAGCCTACCGGTGCCGCCCGTGACCGGGGCGCCCGATCCGAGGCCTCCGCTCCGGGTGGAGGGGGCGGCCCGAACCTCGATACGGTCGCCGACGTGATGGGTCGTCTCGCCGCCGTGTTCGCCCTGGCCGTGCTGGTCGTCACCGGCTCCGGCTGCGGTGACGACGGCGACACCTCCGCGCCGTCGGACTGCACCCCGATCGAGGACGGCGCGTTCACGCTCGTGGCCGAGAACCTGGCGTGGAACGTCGACTGCCTCATCGTGCCGGTCGGCACCGAGATCACCTTCACCGTCGAGAACCGCGATCGGTCGGTGCCGCACAACCTGTCGGTCACCGGCGCGTCGGGCAACCACAAGACCGACGTCGAGTCCGGACCGACCGTCCAGACGCTCGTGTACGAGGCCGGCGAGCCCGGCAAGCACCTGTTCGTGTGCGACCCGCACGCCGGCACCATGCGCGGCGACCTCTGGGTCGAGGAGGCCTAGCCCACCGGATCGGGCCGGGACCGGCTGCTGTCGTCCCGTTCCCAGGTCGGCCGGTTCACTCCCGCCCGCTGCTGACGTCGGGCGCGCAGCTTCGCGAGGCCGTTGACCCCCAGGTAGACGGCGGCGTCGGCCAGCTGCGTCGGGCTGCGACAGCCGAGCACGAGATCGAGCGCGCTCCGCGCGCTGCCCGAGGGGGAGTCCTCGGCGAGGTCGGGATGATCGTCGAGCTCCGCGTTGCCGAAGTAGACGCGGCTGCGGACGCGGACCAGCGACCGGACGTCGCGGGGCGGGTGGATGCGGAACGTCGACGTCGTCAAGGCGGAGCGTTCGTGCTCGCCGAACTGGGCCAGCACGAAGTAGTCGTCGCCGGTGATCGGGGGGAACTCCCCGAAGCGCTTCCTCCCCTGGGCGCTCAGCGCGTAGACGCCGTTTCCGATCACCTGGTGGGTGAGGAACCGCGAGCGCCGCCAGGCGCGGTAGAAGGCGCGTATCGGCCACGGTCGTCCGTCCAGCACGAACTCCGGCGTCGGCGCGGCAACCAGCGCCTGACCGTCGCGCAGCACCCCGGCGGTGCGTCGGGCGGCGTCCGTCGTCAGCTCGACGTCGGCATCGAGGTAGATGCGCGGGAACGCGGTCGCGACCGCGTCACCGCGGTTGAGCGCCGCGTGCTTGGAGGCGGTCTCCAGGCTCTCGACCTGCACGCCCGGGAATCCCCGGGCCACGCCGGTGGTGTCGTCGGTGCACCCGTTGGCCACCACGACGACCTCGAACTCGTGAGGTCGGGCGTCGGCGAGCAGCGCCGTGAGGCAACGACCGATGACCCGCTCCTCGTTGTGGGCGGGGATCACGACGGACGCGAGCGGCGAGGGCATGTCGGACACAAGCTATTCGTGGGACCGAGTAGGCCGAACCGCGGAGACCGGCATCCGCGACGGCGTGCGTCGCGGCCCAGACCCCGGCCCCACCGCATCGTCTGATCCCGGTGTCGTACCCCACCCGTAGCATTCGAGCCATCGTCGACGATCCCACCCGCCCCGCACCCGACGGCGACCGCCCCGCGGCGACGACCGCGGGCCACGATCCGCTGGCCCGGTTCAGCGCGCCGGTCCGGGATTGGTTCTCCACGTCGTTCGGGAGCCCCACCGACGCCCAGGCGCAGGGGTGGCCCGCGATCGCGGCGGGCGACCACACCCTGATCCTGGCGCCGACCGGGTCGGGCAAGACGCTCACCGCCTTCCTCTGGGGCATCGACCGCCTCATCGCCGGCGGATCCGCCGCGGGAGCGGAGGGCGGGGAGGAGGTGGCGCGGAGCACGCGGATCGTGTACGTGTCGCCGCTGCGGGCCCTGGCGGTCGACGTCGAGAAGAACCTGCGGAGCCCGTTGCGGGGCATCCGCCTCGCCGCCGAGCGGCTGGGCGTCGACGTCGGCCCCGAGCCGAGCGTCGCGCTGCGTACCGGCGACACGCCGAGCGACGAGCGCCGACGTCAGCAGCGCCACCCGGCCGACATCCTGATCACCACCCCCGAGTCGCTGTACCTGATGCTCACGTCGCAGGTCCGCGAGACCCTCACCGGCGTCGAGGCGGTGATCATCGACGAGATCCACGCGGTCACCCCGACCAAGCGGGGATCCCACCTGATGCTGACCCTCGAACGGCTGGAGGCCATCGCCGACCGACCACCGCAGCGGATCGGCCTCTCGGCCACCCAGCGGCCGCTCGACGAGGTGGCCCGGTTCCTCGGCGGCTACGGCGACGACGGTCGACCCCGTCCGGTGACCATCGTCGATGCCGGCAGCCGCAAGGTGCTCGACGTCGAGGTGGTCGTCCCGGTCGACGACATGGCCGACCTCGGTCGACCCGCCGACAGCGGTCCCGGTGCCGACGGCGCCCGGCCGGGAGCCACGCCCGGTGCCGGGGGTGGAGACGCGAGCGGACGCGGCGGTGGCGGCGGGGGATCCGCCGGTCCACCGGTGCGTCGCAGCATCTGGCCCTCGATGCACCCCGAGCTGCTCGACCTGGTGCGGGGTCACCGTTCGACGCTGATCTTCGTCAACGCTCGCCGCCTCGCCGAGCGACTCGCCACCCGGCTCAACGAGCTCGCGGCCGAGCAGGACGAGCAGGACGAGCGGTCAGAAGCCGCCACGGGTGGGTCGGCCGCGCGCTACACGGCCGACGAGGCGTCGGGTCGACCGCCCGCGCCGGCGGTGTCGGGGGCCGGGGCTCCGCCCGTGCCGGTCGCTCCGGGCGGGTCGTCCGAATCGTCCGCGTCGTCCGGGTCGGCGGACCCTGGGACTCCGGTGGTCGGCGACCTGGTCAAGGCGCACCACGGGTCGCTCGCCCGCGAGCAGCGGCTCGTCATCGAGGACGATCTGAAGGCCGGACGGCTGCGGGGCCTGGTGGCCACCTCGTCGCTCGAGTTGGGCATCGACATGGGGGCGGTCGACCTCGTGGTGCAGGTCGAGTCGCCCGGCGCGGTGAGCCGGGGCCTCCAGCGCATCGGGCGAGCCGGGCACCAGGTTGGGGAGCCGAGCCGGGGCCGCATCTTCCCCAAGCACCGGGCCGACCTCCTGGAGGCGGCGACCGTCGTCCCCCGCATGGAGGCCGGTCTGGTCGAGTCGATCCGGTACCCGCGCAACCCGGTCGACGTGCTCGCCCAGCAGATCGTCGCCATGTGCGCGCTCGACGACTGGACCGTCGACGACCTCGCTGCCCTGATCCGTCGGTCGGCGCCGTTCCACGACGTGACCGACACCGTCCTCGACGAGGTGCTCGACCTCCTCGCCGGGCGCTACCCGTCCGAGGAGTTCGCCGAACTGCGACCCCGCATCGTGTGGGAGCGGGCCCAGGGGATCGTCCGGGGTCGGCGCGGCGCGCAGCGGCTGGCGGTCACGAGCGGCGGCACCATCCCCGACCGGGGTCTGTACGGCGTGTTCCTCCCCGACGGGAAGCGGGTCGGCGAGCTCGACGAGGAGATGGTCTACGAGAGCCGCGTCGGGGAGACGTTCCTGCTCGGCGCGTCGACGTGGCGCATCGAGGACATCACCCCCGAACGGGTCGTCGTCACGCCCGCGCCCGGCCTGCCCGGGAAGATGCCGTTCTGGCACGGCGACGGCCCCGGCCGTCCGCTCGAGCTGGGCCGGGCGGTGGGCGAGACCACGCGCACCCTGCGCGAGCTGCCCCGCGACGAGGCGCTCGCCCGGCTCCGCGACGTGCACCGCCTCGACGAGCGCGCCGCGGCGAACCTCGTCGCCTACCTCGACGATCAGGCGGCCGAGGGGGCGGTGCCCGACGACCGCACCATCGTCGTCGAGCGCTTCCGCGACGAGATCGGCGACTGGAGGGTGTGCGTGCTCTCGCCGTTCGGGGCACGGGTCCACGCCCCGTGGGCGATGGTGCTCCAGGCCCGGCTCACCGAGCGGTGGGGGGCACCGGTCGAGATGATGTGGAGCGACGACGGCATCGTGCTGCGCCTACCCGAGGCCTACGACGAGCTGCCGCTCGACGAGCTGCTCGTCGACCCCGACGAGGTCGACGCCGTCCTGCTCGCTCACCTCCCGTCGACCGCCCTGTTCGCGTCGCGGTTCCGCGAGGCCGCGGCCCGGGCGCTGCTCCTGCCCCGTCGTCGTCCCGATCGGCGCACGCCCCTCTGGCAGCAGCGCCAGCGCGCCGCCGACCTGCTCACCGTCGCCGCCCGCCATCCCCGGTTCCCGATCCTCTACGAGACGGCCCGCGAGATCCTCACCGACGTCTTCGACGTGCCCGCCCTGCGGGAGCTGCTCACCGACCTGCGCGCCCGCCGGGTGCGCGCCGTCGCGGTCGACACGCCGAAGGCGTCGCCGTTCGCCCAGTCGCTGCTGTTCGGCTGGATCGCCGTGTACATGTACGAGGGCGACGCCCCGCTCGCCGAGCGTCGCGCCGCCGCCCTCGCCCTCGATCGCGACCTGCTCGCCGAGCTGCTAGGCGCCGACGAGCTGCGCGACCTGCTCGACCTCGACGTTCTCACCGAGGTCGAGGCCGACCTCCAGCACCTCGACGGCCACCGGCCGGCCCGCGACGCGGACGAGCTGCACGACCTGCTCCGGACGCTCGGTCCGCTCACGGTGGACGAGCTGGCGGTGCGCGCCGACCCCGGGGGCGCGACCGGCGCGGGCACCGGGCACGAAGGCGGGGATCACGAGGGTGAGGCGGGCGTCCGGCGGGTGGTGCCGGAGGTGCGGGGTGGGGTGGCCGAGGTCCGCGGGGTGGTGGCGGGTTGGGTCGACGAGCTGATCGCCGGCCGGCGAGCCGTCGAGGTGTCGGTGGCGGGGGAGAGCCGCGTCGCGGCCGCCGAGGACGCCGGGCGGTTGCGCGACGCGCTCGGGGTGAACGTCCCGCCCGGCCTGCCGACCGCGTTCACCGACGCGGTCGAGCGGCCGCTGCACGACCTCGTCGCCCGCTACGCCCGCACCCACGGTCCCTTCCTCCCGCGGGAGGTCGCCCAACGCTATGGCGTCGCGGCCGGTCGGGTGGCGGCGGCGCTGGCCGACCTCGGTGCCGAGGGCGTGATCGTCACCGGCGAGTTCCGGCCCGGCGGGGTCGAGCGCGAGTGGTGCGATGCGGAGGTGCTCCGCCGGGTGCGGCGTCGGTCGCTCGCCGCGCTGCGCCGGGAGGTCGAGCCGGTCGAACCCGAGGCCCTCGCCCGGTTCCTGCCCGGGTGGCAGGGGGTCGGGTTGCCCCGCCGGGGCGTCGACGGTCTCGCGGAGGCGATCGCGGTGCTCCAGGGGGCGGCGATCCCGGCGTCGGTGCTGGAGGCCGACGTGCTGCCCGCCCGGCTCGACGACTACCGGCCCGCCGACCTCGACGCGCTCGCGTCCGCGGGCGACGTGCTGTGGGTCGGCGCCGGTGGCATCGGGGCCCACGACGGTCGGGTGCGGCTCGTCTTCCGCGACGATCTCGCCCTCCTGGTGCCCGAGCCCGACGACCGGCCCGACGGCGCGGTCCACGAGGCGCTGCGCGCCCACCTCGGGGGAATGGGGGCGTCGTTCTGGGCGGCGCTGCGGCAGGCGGTGATCGACGCCGACCTCGACGCCGACGAGGCGTCGGTCCTCGCGGCCCTGTGGGACCTGGTGTGGGCGGGCGAGGTCACCAACGACACGCTCGCCCCGCTGCGGGCCCACGTCGCCGGGGGCGGGCGTCGTCGCGGCGGGAGCACCGGAGGCGCGGCCCGCCGGCCGGTCACCCGACGGGCCCGCCCGAGGTTGGGCCGACCGGCGGCGGCCGGACCGCCGTCGGCGGCCGGTCGGTGGTCGCTCGTCGACCCGTGGCGCGAGCCACGTCCGTCGCCGGGCGAGATCGCCGTCGCCCGGGCCCACCAACTCCTCGAACGCCACGGGGTGCTCACGCGGGAGGCGGCGCGGGGCGAGGGGATCGAAGGAGGGTTTGCCGGGGTGTACCCGGTGTTGCGGGCGATGGAGGACAAGGGCACCGTGCGCCGCGGGTACTTCGTCGCCGGGCTCGGCGCCGCCCAGTTCGCCCTGCCCGGGGCCGTCGACCGCCTCCGCGCCGGCCGTTCCGAGCGCGCCGTCGTGGCCGGGACGACGGGTGGCCCGAAGGCGGCGCCGGGCACGGGGCCGGCCGCGCCGGGACGCACTGTGCCGGCCGGGATCGGCTGGGGCCGAGACGACGAGGTCGCTCCTCACGGCGGCTGGGGCGACGAGCGTTGGGCCGGGTTCCCCGGCTCCGACGGCCCGGACGGCACCGACGACCCCGCTGGCCCGGACGGCCCCGCTGGCCCGGGTGACCCGGACGGCCCGGGCGGGCACGGCGGGACGGTCGAGCGGACGCTGGTGCTGGCGGCCACCGACCCGGGGCAGCCCTACGGGGCGGCGTTGCCGTGGCCGGAGTCCGACGGGCGGCCGTCACGGTCGGCCGGGTCCCACGTGGTGCTGCGGGAGGGACGCCTGCTCGCGTGGATCGACCGGGCCGGCCGCACCGTCGTCCGCTTCACCGCCCCGCGGCCGGTCGCGGGCGACCCGGTGACGGCGGCACCACCGGTCGGATCCAGCGCGGGGGGCGGGTCCGTCGGGGGCGAGCCGGAACGGGGCCACCACGACGACCGTGCCTGGGTCGAGGCCCTGGCCGCGTGGGCCCGCCGTCGGGGCATCGCGGCCGAGGTGCGCACCGTCGACGGCGTCCCCGTCCGCGACAGCGGCGCGCTCGGTGCGCTGCTCGCCGCCGGCTTCGTCGACTCCTACCGGGGCGTCGTGCTCCGCCGCTGAGCCGGGCGGCCCGCAACCGTGAGCGGAACCAGGACGCGGGTGTCCTGGTTCCGCTCACGGTTGCTCCGATGCCTCCGGATCGTCGTCGGCGTCGGGCTGGTCGTCGCCCGCCCAGCGTTCGTCCTCGGCCTTCCACTCCTCGTTGCGTTCGTCGACGGTGCGTCGCCAGTCCGCGGCCGCCTCCCGGGTGGGGTAGGGCCCCAGCACCTCGTGGTCGGGACCGCGCTCCTCGTCGGACACGACCCGGTCGTGCTTCAGGCTCCACCACCAGCGCTCGCTCACCAGGTCCTCCTCGGCGGATCGGTCGGGCTCGTCACCGTCCTCGTCGGCAGGGTACCGGCGGTGGATCGCGGGGGCTCGGGTCATGGGGCACGATGGGCGGCACCCGGTGGCGCGGCTCGACGTCGAGTCGGCCGGGCGGACGAGACGCCGGGCCCCTGGGAGGGTGGAGTGACCGAACCATTCGACGTCCGGGGGGACCTGGCCCGCCGGGTCGAGATGCACCGACGCCGGTTCCTGGGGCTGCTCGCCGGGGGCGCCGGGATGGTGGTGCTCGGCGCGTGCAGCGGCGACGACGGGGGAGGCAGGGGCGACGGCGGCTCGGACCTCGACGGTTCGACCGGCGACTCCGCATCTATGACCGCCGGGCCGACGACCACCCCGCTGGCGGCGCCGGACGATCCGGGACTCCCCGGCGTTCCCTTCGCCCTGGGCGTGGCGTCCGGCGACCCGCTACCGGACGGGGTCGTCCTGTGGACCCGCCTCGTCGTAGACCCGCTGGCGGCGGACGGCCACGGCGGCCTGGGGCCGGTGGCCGACGCCGACGTCGAGGTGCTCTGGGAGGTGGCCGACGACGAGGGGTTCGGCGAGGTGATCGCGTCGGGGATCGAGGTGGCGTCCCCCGACTTCGCGCACAGCGTTCACGTCGAGGTGGGCGGATTGGAGCCCGACCGGCGCTACCACTACCGCTTCCGCATCGGCGACCGCACCAGCCCGGTGGGCCGCACCCGCACCGCGCCCGCCGGGGACGCGGATGTCGACGGCCTGACCCTCGCGTTCGCGTCGTGTCAGCTGCGTGGCGGAGGCCACTGGACCGCCTACCGGCACCTGGCCGAGGACGACGTCGACCTCGTGCTTCACCTCGGCGACTACGTGTACGAGTACCCCAACCCGAACCCGGGGGAGGGGGCCGACGACCTGCTCGTCCCGCTCGAAGGGGAACCGCAGACGCTCGCCGACTACCGCCTGCTGTACGGCGCGTACAAGCGGGACGAACGGCTCCGGGCCGCGCACGAGCGGGCCCCGTGGATCGTCACGTGGGACGACCACGAGGTCGAGAACAACTACGCGGGGTCGATCCCGGAGAACGACTCGGACGCGGCCACCTTCGCCGAACGGCGCACCGCCGCCTACCAGGCGTTCTGGGAGCACCATCCGGTCCGGATCAACCCGCCCGACGAGGGCGGGCTGGCCCTCCACCGCGAGCTCCGCTTCGGGAACCTGCTCCACCTCTTCGTGCTCGACGGGCGCCAGCACCGCACCGACCAGGTGTGCGGCGACGCCTTCGGAGTCGACGCCAACACCTGCGCCGAGCTCGACGACCCCGAGAACACGATGCTCGGCGACGAACAGGAGCGCTGGCTCGTCGAGGGCCTGAGCGGATCGACCGCGACCTGGAAGGGCATCGCCCAGCAGACGGTGATGAAGGCACTCGTCGTCGGCGACGTCGTCCTCAACGTCGACCAGTGGGACGGCTACCCCGAGGCCCGCGCCCGCCTGCTCGGGGCGATCGCGGACAACGGGATCGACAACGTGGTCGTCATGACCGGCGACATCCACGCCGGCGGCGCCGCGAACCTCCGGGGCACCGACGCCGGCCCCGACGGTCCGATCGTCGCCCACGAGATCGTGTGCCCGGCCATCTCCTCGTCGTCGCTCGCCGACGCCCTCGGCTCCGACCTCGACCTGACCCCGTTCGGGCTGACCTACGCCAACCTCCGCGATCACGGCTACGTACGGGCCCGCATCACGCCCGACCGGTGGACCACGGAGTGGGTGCTCGTCGACACGATCGCGGAACCGGAGTCGGCGGCCCGCGTCGACGCCACCGTCGAGGTGCGCGCCGGCACGCCCGGGCTCCGCGTCGTCTGAGCCAGGGTCGGCCCGCAGCATCGGAGCCGGGCCTCCGGGCGCCCCGTCGGCGGGCGGGACGAGTCGGTCCTACGGTGCGCGCATGACCGACCTGAACGCCCTCGACGCCACCGAGTCCGCCCGCCTCGTCCGCGACGGGGAGGTCACCGCCGTCGAGCTGGTCGAGGCGGCCGTCGAACGGGCCGAGGCCACCGCCGCCCTGAACGCGATCATCCACCCCCGCTACGAGCAGGCGATCGAGGAGGCCGCCGCCCTCTCCCCGCCGGCGACGGGTCCGTCGGCCGAGGAGGCCCCGTTCGTCGGGGTCCCGTTCGTGCTCAAGGACCTCGACGGCCTCGCCGCCGGCCTACCCCTCCACCTCGGCACCCGCGTGCTCCGGGAGCTCGGTCACGTCGCCGACGCCGACGACACCCTCGTCGGCCGGTTCCGGCGGGCCGGCCTGATCGTCATCGGCAAGACCAACACGCCGGAGCTCGGCCTGGTCCCCACGACCGAGCCGGCGGCGGCCGGGCCCACCCACAACCCGTGGGACCCGACCCGGAGTCCGGGAGGGTCGAGCGGCGGCTCGGCGGCCGCGGTGGCCGCCGGCGTCGTCCCGATGGGCCACGCGGGCGACGGCGGCGGATCGATCCGGATCCCCGCCTCGGCGTGTGGCCTGGTCGGGCTCAAGCCGGCACGGGGCCGGGTGCCGGTCGGTCCGTCGGTCGGCGAGGCGTGGGGTGGTCTGGTGGCCCGACTGGCCGTGAGCCGGTCGGTGCGCGACACCGCCGCGCTGCTCGACGCCGTGGCCGGTCCCGCGACCGGTGACCCGTACTGGGCGCCGCCGCCCGAGCGCCCCTTCGCCGCCGAGGTCGGCGCCGACCCGGGATCGCTCCGCATCGGGTGGGTGGCCGATCCGCCCGACGGGACCGTCGCCGCCGATCCC
The DNA here is from genome assembly GCA_012730075.1 of Acidimicrobiales bacterium. GTDB lineage: Bacteria > Actinomycetota > Acidimicrobiia > Acidimicrobiales > Iamiaceae > Iamia. The sequence goes on from JAAYBP010000230.1 coordinate 11,123, forward strand.
GCCGTGGCCCGCGTCGTCGAGGAGGTGGCCGCCACGTTGACCGATCTCGGGCACCGGGTCGAGCTGGCGCATCCGGCCGCCCTCGCCGGTCCCGACCTGACGTCCCACTTCGTGACCGGCTTCGCGGCGTGGACGGCCCGCGAGCTCGACCGGATCGGCGAGTGGATCGGCCGTCCCGTCGGACCCGACGACGTCGAGGTCGGCACCTGGGCGGTGGCCGAGATCGGTCGGACCGTCACCGCCGCGGCCTACCTCGCGGCCCTGGAGGGCCTGAACGCGGTCACCCGCGGGGTCGTGGCCTGGTGGCTCGACGACGGATGGGACCTACTGCTCACCCCGACGATGCCCGAGGTCCCTCCGACGCTCGGTCAGTTCGCCGCCAGCGAGGGCGAGCCGCTGCGGGGCCTGCTGCGCGCCACGCCGATCGTCGCGTTCACCGCGCCGTTCAACGTCACCGGCCAGCCGGCGGTCTCCCTGCCCCTCGGGGAGGCCGAGGTCGACGGCGGGCGCGTGCCCGTCGGGGTGCAGCTCGTCGCCGCCCCGGCCCGGGAGGACGTCCTGGTCAGGGTGGCCGCCCAGCTCGAGTCGGCCTCGCCGTGGGCCGACCGGAAACCACCCACAGTGGTCGATTGAGGGGTTGACCGCGCCCTCCGTGTGCATTTAGCTCGCGATCCGCGCGAGGATGACCGTCGCGGGAGAGCCGAACAGCGGGGGAGGAGAAGAGCGGATGCGAGCGACGGCGTGCCGCCGATGCGGAGCGGCGGCAGATCAGCGGATCCACGAGGGCCTCTGTCCCGCGTGCCGCGCCTCGGACCGGCTGGAGGGCCTGGTGGACGGACCTCGCGCCGGCGACCGGTCCGGTCCGGTCGGGTCCGGGCCGCTCGATCGGGACCCGCGGGGCGGATCGATCACCCCGGATCCGTCGGACGACGGGATCGTCATCGACCTGTCCGACGCCGCCTTGGCCCGCCTCGCCGAGGTCGGCGAGGCGGACGACCCGACGTGGCCGACGGCGTCGGTCACGTCGACGGTGAACCTCGGCCGCGAGTCCCTCCCGGGTCGCGACGCCACGGTGACGGCCCGGCCCGTCGAGGCGCGGAACGCGGGTCGTACCGGAGGGGAGCCGGCCCGGTCGTCGCGGGCGCGGCCGAAGCGGATCCCGTCGATCCGTGATCTGCGCAAGGGATCCTTCTCGGCCGCGACCCGACCCGAGGTGGCTGCCCCCTCGATCGCGCCGGCGACCTCGACCCGACCGCCGTCGCCACCGGTCGGGTGGGCCCTCACCTCCGATCACCCCGCGCCCGACCCGACGCCCCATGCGTCGATCGCTCCGGCCGCGTCGATGTCCACGTCGTCCCCACCCCCACCGCCGGTCGGGTGGGTCCTCAGTTCCGAGGGTCCGGCATCCGATCCGGAGCCGTCCCGCGGGCGGCTCGATCCCGTCGACGCGATCGATACGGGCGACACTGGTGACCACCATGATCTCGTGGGATCCCCGGCGCCGGCCGGAGCCGATGCAGCCCACGGTGCGGGTGGAGCCGGCCCGTCCAGGGGCTCGGTCACCCCCGGGACCACCGAGGCAACCGAGCCCATCCAGTCCAGCGACGGGGTCGAGCCCACCGACGGGGTCGAGCCCACCGACGGGGTCGAGCCCACCGACGGGGTCGAGCCACGCGAGCCAATCGGGCCGACCGGGGCACCCGGGACCTCCGGGATCATCGAGAGCACCGACGTGGACGGGCTCCGCGACCTCGCCGCGGCCATGGGGACCGGCCGGACCGGCCCCGTCCGTGGGATCGATCCGGTGTCGGAGCGGTCGGCCGACCTGCTCGCCCCGGCGCCGAGCCCGGGACGGTCCGCCCGGTCCGCCCGGTCCGCCCGGTCCGACGATCCGTCGACGACCCCCTCGGTTCTCGAGAGCGACCGCGCCAAGGGGATCGACGTGCTGCACGATCGGGTGGCGCCCGGATGCGGTAAGCCGATCGACCGCCTGGTCATCGCACCGACCGGTGTCTGGGTCGTCGACGCCTTCGAGTTCGCCGGCCGGGTCGCTCCCCCCGAGTCGGGCCGATGGTGGCACCGTTCGTCGAGCCGCTTCGTGGTCGGCGGTCGCAATCGCATGGACCTGATCGGCGAGGTCCAGTGCCGGGTCGGCGCGATTCGCGGCCTCCTCGCACCGGTCGCCCCCGCGGTCCCGGTGCGCGGCTGCCTCTGCTTCCAGACCCACGACATGGGCCGCGGGGCCCCGCCGTTCGTCGTCGGCGGCGTGCTGATCGCGGCACCGCCTGATCTCGTCGTCGCCCTCGCGGCCGGCGGTCCCGTCGACGGATCCCTGCGGACCACGATCCTCGCCGCCCTCGAGGGCACCCTCGCCCCTGCCCGCTGACCCGGCGCGGCCCGCGCATCGGCTAGCCATGCCCCCATGGATGACGACCGCCAGACGATCGTGGCCCTCGATCTCGAGGGCGTGCTCGTCCCCGAGATCTGGATCGCCGTCGCCGAGCGCACCGGGATCGAGGAGCTGACCCGGACCACCCGCGAGGAGCCGGACTACGACGTGCTCATGAGGTACCGGCTCGACCTGCTCGACCGTCACGGCCTGACCATGAGCCTCGTCGAGGACGTCATCGGCGGGCTCGAACCACTGCCGGGCGCCGCCGCCTTCCTCGACCGCCTGCGGGCGCGCACCCAGGTCGTGATCCTGTCCGACACGTTCGAGGAGTTCGCGCGGCCCCTGATGCGTCAGCTCGGCTGGCCGTCGATCTGGTGCCATCGACTGGTCGTCGACCACGACCGGATCACGGGCTACCGGCTGCGCCTGCCCGACCCCAAGCGGGCGGCGATCGACGCCCTCCATGGCCTCAACTTCCGCGTCATCGCGGCGGGCGACTCCTACAACGACACGTCGATGCTGCTCGCCGCCGATGCGGGCTTCCTCTTCCGATCGCCGCCCGCCGTCGCCGCCGAGTTCCCGCTGCTCCCCGCGCTCGACGACTACGACGATCTCCTCGCCCGCATCGACGGGTTGCTCGCCGGCTGATCCCTCCGAGGCGGACCGCGAGCCCGGCGGGTGAGCGGTCGGTCCTAGGGTTCGCGCATGGCCCGCCCTCTCCGGATCGCCCGCGTCAACCGTGTCGACCGGGTCGTGCATCGCCTACGGCCCGGCCGAGCCGCCGTGTCGGTCGTGGCGGTGACGCTCCTGCTCGCGACGTCCGCCTGCTCCTCCGACGACACGGGCGCGAACGACGACGGTCCCGCCGCCACCGGCGACACCGGCTCGACCGACGACACCACCGTCTCGCCGGCGGTCGTCGACCAGCTCGCCGAGTGGTCCGACCGGGGCCCCCACGGCGTCGGATCGGTGCAGCTCGACCTCGCCGGGCGACGCACGGTCGTCTGGTACCCGGCCGAGGAGGGCGCCGGCACCGAGGAACCGCTCGAGACGTTCGACATCACCGGCCTGCTCAGCCCCGAGCTCCAGGCCGAGGTGCCCGCCGACATGCGCGTCCAGCACCCGATCGCGGCGCGGCCCGGCGCCGAGCCCGCGACCGGCGGGCCGTTCCCGGTCGTGCTGTTCAGCCACGGGTTCGCCGGCTTCCCGGAGCAGTCGGCGAGCCTGACCACCCACCTGGCGTCGTGGGGCTACGTCGTCGCCGCCACCGACCACGTCGAGCGCTCGCTCAGCGGGCTGCTGGGCACGGGCGCGCAGGGCGTCGAGGCGGCGGAGGACGACGAGGTGCTGTCGGACCTGCTCGACCTGGTCGCCCTCCAGGCCGACGACCCGACGTCGCCGCTGGCGGGGCTCGTCGACCTCGAACACGTCGCCGCCACCGGCCACTCCGCCGGGGCCGCCGCGTCCTACACGGTCGCGTCGACCGACGATCGCATCGACGCCTTCGTCGCCTACTCGCTGCGCGGCCCCGAAGAAGTCGACGTCCCGACCGTGCCCGGTCTCGTCATGCTCGGTGAACTCGACGCCACGATCGAGCCCGACATCACCCAGGCCGCCTACGACGCGATGGCGACGCCGCGCTACCTGCTGTCGGTCGCCGATGCCGGCCACCTGGTCTTCAGCGACGTGTGCCTGATCGGCC
>JAAYBP010000231.1 GCA_012730075.1 Acidimicrobiales bacterium
CCGGTGTCCTGCTGCCGATCGGCGTCGGCGTGCTGGTGATCGTGGCGATCGCCGTGGGACTGGTCGTGTTCGGCGGCGGGTCCGACCGGCCCGAGCGGGCGGACGCCGACGTCGAGGAGGTCGACCGGGCCGACCGACGGGGCGACGACGACCGCCGCGCCGCTGACGACGACGACGTCTTCGACGCCGACGAGGACGCGGCAGGCGAGGCGGGCGAGGCGACCGATCCCGACGCCACCCTCCCCGAGGGGGAGATCCCCGAGGACGTCCTGCCCCCGCCGGCCGAGCCGGTCACCCCGGCGGTCCCCGGCGACGGTGTCGATCCGCGCCCGGCGGTGACCCGGGACCAGCTCATCGCCAGCCTCCAGCGCGTCTACCAGCCGGCGTTCGCCGCCTGCTTCGCCGACCAGCTCATCGCCCGCCTGTCGACCGACGAGCTGAAGGACGTCTACTACGGCCCGCTCTCGGGGGAGCTGCCGCAGGACGTCTGGATCGAGGTGATGATCTCCGTCGACGCCTGCGACTGACCGACCGCCCCAGGTCACCGCTCACACGGCCGATAGGTCTAAAGGCCCATGGCGGTCGGCCGATGGGTCGCCGTGGACTTCACCCGGGGCGAGGTCGCCCACCTCCTGCGGCGCAGCGGCTTCGGGGCCACCGCCGCCGAGGTCGATGCCCTCGCCGGGCTGGCGTCGTGGGCGGCCGTGGTCGACCGGGTGCTCGACACCTCGGCCAACCCACCGGACGTCGTGCCCGCCGCCGTCGCCGACCGCGCCGACCCGTGGTACCCGCCGTGGGTGGCCGGGGTGCACTACTGGATCGACCGGATGATCACCACCCCGACGCCGATCGTCGAGAAGATGACCCTGTTCTGGCACGGCCACTTCACGAGCAGCGTCGACAAGATGTACTCCCGCCTGGTCTTCCAGCAGGTCCGCGAGTACCGGTCCCGGGCCCTCGGCGACCTCCACGACCTGGCCCAGGCGATGGCGAAGACGCCCGCGATGCTGATCTACCTCGACAACGAGACCAACGTCGTCGGAAACCCGAACGAGAACTTCTCCCGCGAGCTGATGGAGCTGTTCCTCCTCGGCCAGGGCCGGTACACCGAGGCCGACGTGGCCGCCATGGCCCGGGCGTGGACCGGCCACGGCTACGACTCCGCCACCGAGCGGTACCGGTTCACCGCCGACCGCCACGACGGCGGGAGCAAGACCCTGTTCGGCATCACCCGCAACTGGGACGGGCCCGACGCCATCACCGAGATCGTCCGCGGTTCGAAGCAGCCGGCGTGCGCCCGGTTCATCGCCGCCAAGCTCTGGACCTACTTCGCCGGCACGACCGCCTCGGGGGCGCTGCTCGACGACCTCGCGGTGGAGCTGGTCCGCTCCGACATGCAGATCCGCGCCCTCGTCCGCACCATCTTCATGCGCCCCGAGTTCCGCAGCCCCGCGGTGCGCACCGGACTGGTGCGCGGCCCGGTCGAGTGGATCGTCGCCACCATGCGGGCCCTCGGCCTGCGCTCGGCCGACGTGAACCCGCAGTGGTTCGTCGAGCGGTGTGGGCAGCGGCTGTACGCGCCGCCGAACGTCGGCGGGTGGCGGGGCAACGACGGGTGGGTGTCGACGTCGACCACGTGGGGTCGGGCCGCCTTCGCGAGCCACTGCCAGTGGAAGGCGAACGACAAGGGCGTGTTCGACGGCGTCGGCTCCCTGACCCCCGCCCAGGCCGCCCAGCGTGGGTTCGACCGCTTCGGCGTCGACGATCCCTACCCGACGACCCGGTCCGCCATCGAGGCCTACGTCGCCGCCGAGCAGCGGGCCCGACGGAGCTGGGCGGTCGACTGGAGCCTGGTCGTGTTGATGATGCTGTCCCCCGACGTACAGATGGCGTGACGATGGAACCCGACCTCGAGTACGAGGAGATCCAGGAGATCCTCAGCGTTCCGGCCGCCGCCATCCCCGGCCAGATCGCCCGCCGGCGCTTCCTCCAGGGCGCCCTCGCCGTCGGCGCCGGTACCGCGCTCGTGCCCGGCTGGGCCGACCACCTGGCCGCCGCCGCCACCCCGATCGGCGCCCGCGACGGGGTGCTGGTCGTCCTCCAGCTCGGCGGCGGCAACGACGGCATGAGCACGGTCGTGCCGACCTCCGGCCACGCCGACCACGGCCGGTACCGGTCCTTCCGCGGGAACCTGGCGGTCACCGGCCCCCTCTCGATCGGCGGGAACCTCGGGCTGCACCCGAGCCTGCCGAAGCTCAAGGCCCGCTTCGACGCCGGCCAGGTCGCGGTCGTGCGGGGCGTCGGGCTGACCACCACCGACCTGAGCCACTTCACGTCGACGGCCACCTGGATGGCGGGCACCACCGGGTCGGGTCGCACGACCGGCTGGCTGGGCCGCTGGCTCGACGGCGTCCCCGAGTCCGAGGCCGGGCTGCGGGCGGTGCAGGTCGGGTCGTCGGTACCGCTCCACGTCCGCGGGTCGCGGTCGGTCGTGACCGCCCTCGACGCCTCGGGGGAGCTGTACGGCGCGCAGCGGACCGAGGCGTGGATGAAGCCGGTCCAGGACGCGGTCGTCGCGATGGGCGCGGGCACGACCGGTCGGGGCCGGATCGCCGACCTGGTCGCCGACACCGGCGCCGACGCCATCGGCCTCGCCGGGCGCCTGTCGCCCCTGTACTCCCCCGCCCTGCCGACGACGTCGAACCTGGTGCGCGACCTGACCCTGGCCGCCCGCCTGATCAACGCGGACCTCGGCCTGCGGGTCCTCACCGTCGCCCACGGCAGCTTCGACCTCCACGACGGCCACGCGTACGGCTACCCGCGGCTGCTCGAGGCGCTCGACGCCGGCATCGAAGCGTTCTTCACCACCCTCGCGTCGCGGTTCCGCGACCGGGTGGCGCTGGCGACGTTCTCGGAGTTCGGGCGGACCGTCCGCGCCAACGGGTCCGGCGGCACCGACCACGGCACCGCCGCCCCGCAGCTCGTCATCGGCCACAACGTGAGGGGCGGCCTCTACGGCACCCAGCCCCGGCTCGACGACCTTTCGTCGCGCGGCGACCTGAAGGTCCACGTCGACCACCGCTCCTACTACGCGTCGATCGTCGACGGATGGCTCGGCGGCGGCAGCAGCACGGTGCTGGGCGGCTCGTACGAGGACCTCGGCCTGTTCCGGGCCACGCCGGGCGGCGGGAGCACGCCGGGCGAGCCCCCGCCGAACCCCTGGCGCCCGTTCCCGGACGCGCCGACCCTCGTTCGCCAGCAGTACCTCGACCTGCTCGGCCGGGTCGCCGACGAGACCGGCGTGTCGTACTGGAGCCGCCAGCTCACGTCCGGGCGGCGCAGCATCTCGTGGGTCGTGGCGTCGTTCGTGGCCTCACCGGAGTTCGGGGTGTCGGTCGCCCCCGCCGCCCGGCTCGCCTTCGCGTGCCTCGGCGGGCCGCCCGCGTTCGACGACCTGATGGACTGGGCGGGCCGCGTGCGGCGGGGCGAGACGCTCGAATCGGTCGCCGCCCGCGTGTGCGCCCGACCCGCCTTCGCCACGCGCTTCGGCGCCCTCGCCGACCGGGCGTTCGTCGCGGCCGCCTACCGGGCCGCCACCGGCCGGGCGATCTCGTCGGCGTCGGCCGCCTACTGGACCGGCCGCCTCGGCCGCACCGAGGTCACCCGCCCCGACTTCATGGCCGCCGCGGTGGCGACCCCCGGCGCCCAGGCCCACCTGCGCCCGTCGGTGGACGTCACCATGACCTACGCCGGGCTCCTGCGTCGCACCCCCGAGACCGCCGGCCTCGACTTCTGGGTCGACCGGGTGAGCCGGGGTCAGTCCCTCCAGGTCCTCGTCGCCCAGTTCTTCGCCTCCGCCGAGTACCGCGCCCGCTTCGCCTAGCGGGGTGCCTCGCAACACGACGCCGGTAACCGCCGGCCAGATGACGCCCCTCGCGGCGTCCTCGTCCTAGCGGTTGGACAAGGCAGGCGCGTCGTCCTGCGTCCTTGCGAGGGAGGCCCCTGGCTCGCCGGTTCCCTGCCGAGCGCCACGAGACCCCCCACTAGCACTTGACAAAGCTAGTCGAGATGTAAAGATGGTCGACATGGCACAGGCCACTGTCGACCTCTCCACGCCGCGCCGCCGATGGCGCGACCGCAAGCTGCTGCTCTGGCCCCTGGCCCTGATCGTGCCGCTGATCCCCCTGCGCACGATGGCGGCCGGCGACGACGCCCCGCCGTGGGTGTGGTTCCTCGCCCCGATCGTCGTGTTCCTCGTCTTCCCGATCCTCGACACCGTCGTCGGCCTCGACAAGCGCAACCCGCCCGAGGAGCTCCGCGACGAGCTCGAGGGCCGCCGCTACTACCGCTGGGTCGTCTACGCCTACATCCCGCTCCAGTACGTGTCGCTCGTCGCCGCCTGCCGCCTGTGGGCCAGCGGCGACCTCGCCTGGTGGCAGTCGCTCGGCCTCGCCACCAGCGTCGGGATCGTCTCGGGCATCGCCATCAACACCGCCCACGAGCTGGGCCACAAGCGCCCCGCGGTCGAGCGCTGGCTGTCGAAGGTCGCCCTCGCCCAGTCCGCCTACGGCCACTTCTACGTCGAGCACAACCGGGGCCACCACAGCCACGTGTCGACCCCGCTCGACCCCGCGTCGTCCCGCCTCGGCGAGAGCTTCTACGCCTTCTGGCCGCGCACCGTCTGGGGCAGCCTGCGCTCGGCGGTCCGCATCGAGCGGGAACGCCGGCAGCGCCTCGGCGGGTCGTTCTGGTCGATCCGCAACGACCTCCTCAACGCCTGGCTGATGACCGTCGTGCTGTTCGGCGGGCTGATCGCCTGGTTCGGTTGGAGCGTCGCCCCGTGGCTCCTGCTCCAGGCGGTCCTCGGGTTCTCGCTGCTCGAGGTCGTCAACTACATCGAGCACTACGGCCTGCTCCGCCGGCAGAGGGCGAACGGCCGCTACGAGCGCTGCCTGCCCGAGCACTCGTGGAACGCCAGCAACGTCGTGTCGAACGTGCTGCTGTACCAGCTCCAGCGCCACAGCGACCACCACGCCTACCCGACCCGCCGGTACCAGGTCCTGCGCCACTACGACGACGTGCCCCAGCTCCCCACCGGCTACGCGGGGATGATCACCCTCGCCGTGATCCCCCCGCTCTGGCGCCGGGTCATGGACCACCGGGTCGTCG
>JAAYBP010000232.1 GCA_012730075.1 Acidimicrobiales bacterium
CGGCGACGCCACCCGCGTGTTCACCCCGGAGCCGATCGACGTGACCGTGGTCGGCATCGCCCGCTACGGCAACGCCGACGCCCCGGGCCCCCTCACCGTCGCCCTGTTCGACGAGGCGGGCGCGGTCGAGCACCTGGGCGGTACGCCCGGCCAGGTCGACTCCTTCGTCGTCGAGGCCGAGCCCGGCGTGTCGCAGGAGGCGGTGACCGCCGCCATCGCAGACGTCCTCCCGGACGGGGTCGAGGCGATCACCGGCGACGCCTACACCGAGGAGTCCCAGCAGATCGGGCGGGACTTCATGTCGATCCTGCGCCCGAGCCTGCTGGCGTTCGCGCTGATCGCGCTGCTCGTCGGGGCGTTCAGCATCTACAACACCTTCGCCATCGTCGTCGCCCAACGCACCCGCGACGCGGCGTTGATGCGGGCGATCGGCGCCTCGCGCCGGCAGGTGCTGGGCTCGACGTTGCTGGAGGCGGCGATCGTCGGCTTCCTGGGCGCGGCCGTCGGCCTGGCCGCCGGGATCGCCCTCGCCGCCGGGCTGACCGCGCTGATGGCGGGCTTCACCGGCCTCGGCGCGACCACCCTCCAGGTCGGCCTGGGCACGGTCGCGACGAGCTTCGCGGTCGGCGTCGGCGTCACCGTCGTCGCCGCCCTCGTGCCGGCCCGCCGGGCCGCGTCGATCGCGCCGGTCGCCGCGCTCCGCGAGGCCGCCGTCGACGGCGGACGCGTCGGTGCGGTCCGGGCCGTCGCCGGGGCCGTCGCCCTCGCGGTCGGCCTCGCGGTCGGGGCCTACGGGGCGCTCGGCGACGGTGGGGTCGCCGCGTCCGGCGTCGGCGCCACGCTCGTGCTGCTCGCGGCGATCGTCCTCGGGCCGGTCGTGGCTCCGCCGGTCGTGCGGGTCCTGGGCGGCCCGATCGCCCGGCTGCGCGGCGTCACCGGGCTCCTCGCCCGCCGCAACGCGGTGCGCAACCCGCGGCGTACGGCCAGCACGGCGACCGCCCTCCTGATCGGCGTGGCGGTGGTGGCCCTGTTCACCGTGATCGCCACGTCGGTGCAGGCCTCGCTCGACGAGATCATCGACCGCCAGATCGCGGGCGACGTCATCGTGCAGGGCCCGGACGTGGACGGCTTCGTGGGCCTGGCGCCCTCGCTCCAGCAGGCGCTGGCCGATCTGCCCGAAACCGCCTCCGCGGCCGGCATCGGCGGGCTCCCGGCGTCGATCGACGGCGAGGACGACTTCCTCACCTTCACCGACGCCACGGCCGTCGACGAGGTCGTCGACCTCGGGATCAGCGCGGGCGACGCGGCGGCGTTCGGTCCGGGGCAGATCGCGGTGTCGGACGCCTACGCGGACGACCACGGCCTCGCGGTCGGCGACACCGTGCCGGTGACGTTCGTCGACGGGGCCACCGAGGACCTGACCGTCGGGCTGGTGTACGGCACCACGACCCTGGCGGGCACGTACTTCGTCGACATCGACACCGTGGCGCCGCACGTGCCCCAGATCGGGCCGAACGTGATGATCCTCGAGGCCGCCCCCGGGGTCAGCGCCGACGCGCTCGACGACGCCGCCGAGGCGGCCGCCGCCGACTGGCCCGGTGCGACGATCCAGACCCGCGAGGATTTCGCCGAGGCGCAGAGCCGGAGCGTCGGCCAGATGCTCGTGCTCGTGTACGTCCTGCTCGCCCTGTCGATCGGGATCGCCCTGATGGGCATCGCCAACACGATCTCGCTGTCGACGATCGAACGGCGCCACGAGCTCGGCCTGCTCCGGGCAGTCGGCCAGACCCGCCGTCAGGTGCGGTCGATGGTGCGCTGGGAGGCGGTCATGGTCGCCGCCCTCGGCACGCTCGCCGGCCTGGCCGTCGGGGTGGTCGGTGCGGCCATGGTCATCGGGTCGGCGGGCTCGGACTTCGACACGATCGCCGTGCCGTGGACGACGCTCGCCGTCGTCGGGGTGATCGGCGCCGCGGCCGGCGTCCTGGCCTCGGCCCGCCCGGCCGCCCGGGCGGCCCGCGCCGACGTGCTCACCGCGATCGCCGCCGGCTGACCCCCGCCGGCCGCGTCCCGCCGCTCCCCTCCCCGGGCGGCGGTGGTCCGCTCGCTCCCCGGTCCTCGGCCGGGGGGCGAGCGGGCTTCTAGGCCAGCAGCTCGGTCAGGAGCTGCTCGAGCTGGTCGCGCTCGGCCCGGCGGGCGGGGTCGTCCGCCCAGTTCTCCAGCTCGTCGGGGTCGGTGTCGAGGTCGTA
>JAAYBP010000233.1 GCA_012730075.1 Acidimicrobiales bacterium
CCGAACAGCAGGAAGCCGCCGACCGTCGCCGCGTAGTGACCCGCGACGTTCGGGTTGGGGAAGTAGCCCGCGGCGCGGTGGTGGTACGACGGCAGCGCCAGGATGAGCGTCGAGATGATCGCCGCCCACCGCACGCTGCGGTACACGGTCGCCTCGAGCCGGTACACGTGGATCAGGTGCCACATGCAGAAGAACGTCAACAGGGCGTAGGTCGTCTGGGCGAGGCTGCTGACCGCCCACAGCGTGAGGCCGACGGTCGCCAGCCCCAGCAGCGACCCGATCAGTACCAGCCACAGCCACGGCAGCGCCCGGGCCGCCCCCGCCACCGCCGGGGAGCCGTAGCGGAACATCGTCACGAAGCCGAACAGCACGAGCGGGATGATCACCGCGTCGATCCGCGACGCGTTCAACGCGAGCTGGGGCATGAGGAACATCGCCCCCGGCAGGGCCAGGAACGCGAACCACCGCACCAGCACCGGCGGCCGGGGGGCCGGCCCGTCGGCCCCGTGGTGGTCTCCCGCCTCGACGACCGGCCCGGTCGCCGGCGGCGTCAGCGCCCGGTCACGCGGGGGCGCTGTAGCCATAGTTCCCCATGTAGACCAGGTCGGAGTCGCCCGGGACGGCGTTGATGACGACTCCGATCACGTCGGCGTCGACCTTCTGGAGCCGCTCGATCGCCTGGGCGAGCTCGCCCTGGCGGCTGCGCCCGTGCTCGACCACGAGGATGACGCCGTCGACGTGACGGGCGACGGCCAGCGGGTCGCTCACGGGGAGGACGGGCGCGCAGTCGATCAGGATGAAGTCGGCGCCGGCCTTCTCGAACTGCGTGAGCATCTCGCCGAACTCGTCGGAGCCGAGCAGCACCGACGGGTCGTGCGGGAGCGGACCGCTCGGGAGGAGGGTGATCGCCTCCTCGTCGGAGCGGCCGGCGCTGACGAGCACGTCGACGAGCTGCTCGTCGCCGAGGATCACCGACGTGAGCCCCTTGTCGATGTCGACCGCCCCGAGCGTCTGCGCGAGCTGGGGACGGCGCAGATCTCCCGAGACCACCAGCACCCGCAACCCGTTCTCGGCGAGGATCGCGGCCAGGTTGGCGGTGAGGCTCGTCTTGCCCTCGCCGCTGATCGAGCTGGTGATCAGGATGCGACGCTTCTGCTGGCCCAGGGCGGAGAAGCGGAGGCTGGTGGCGATGGCCCGGTAGGCCTCGGCCGCCGCCGAGGTCGCGGGGACCAGCTCACGGGGTGCGGCGCCACGCTTGCCGAGCAGCCCGAGGAAGCGGCGGCGGGTGCCGATCACCGGCAGCGAGCCGAGCAGCGGGATCGAGCCGGTGACCGCGGCGAGGTTGTCGGCCTTGATCCTGGTGTCGAGCTGCTCGTACAGGAACGCCAGCCCGATGCCGATGACGAGGGTGGCGAGGGCCGCGATGCCCGCGTCGCGCAGCGGCGTCGGCGAGTTCGGCAGGCGGGGCAGGCCCGCGGACTTGGCGACCCGGATCGTGGACGCCCGTTCGGCGGCGTTCAGGTCGAGCTCGAACGCGCGGTTCTGGAGCGAGCTCTGCTGGCTGATGAGCGACCCGCGCTGGAGCCGGCGGACCTCGTTCTCGGCGGAGTTGGGGTTCGGGTCGTTGGCGATCGCCTGCTCGAGGCTGACGATCTCCTCGGCCACGACCTCCGACGTGTTGCGCAGCGCCTCGGCCTGCCGGGTGTAGATCTCCTGGAGGTCGCGCTTGCGGATCTCGGTGTAGTTGTTGGCGAAGGCGTCGGCCGCGTCGCGGGCGATCTCCGGCGAGGTCGACGAGACGCTGATCCGCATCACGTCGGTGTTGGTCACCTGAACGACGCCGATGTTGCGCACCTCGCCGTACGCATCGCTGCCGAGCTGGGCCACGACGGCCTCGCGGACCGTCGCCGACGTGACCAGGTACACCTCGTTGGCGAGGTTGATGTTGCGGTTCGACGGCCGGTCGCCGGACTCGGTGAGGAGCTGCTGGGTGGCGCCGGTGAACTGGACGTCCGCGTTGGACGTGTACACCTTGTCCCGCGTGCTCGACAGCGCGTAGACGAGCACGAACACCGCGGCCACGGCGGCGAGGATCAACAGACCCCGACGGCGCAGGACGCCGAGGACCCACCGGATGTCGAGGTGCGGGGAGGTTTCGTTCACTGGGCCGCCTGTGGGGTGGTTCCGGGGTGGGGACGGGGACGGCTCACGAGGCTGCCACATGCCCGTCGGGATTTGGTGCCGCGCTCTGGTGGCGCGACGCGCGATGCCAGGCCATCCCCCGCGCGACCTGGTACACGAGGCGCGTCGCGGCGATGCCGTGGTAGCCGAACCGCGGCACCGGCGGGAGGTCCTTCACGTGCGACGTCTGGAGCCGGTAGGAGCTCCACGCCCGACTCGACGGTGACATCCCCTCGTAGGTCTGGCCCGGGTGACGCCGGTGCAGCACCAGCGGGCGGTCGCACACGCCGATGATCTCGCCTCGCGCCCGCAGGCGGAGGAGCAGGTCGTAGTCGAGCTGGGCGACGCGGCGCGCGTCGTACCCGCCGACCCGGGTGATCGCCTTGGCCCGGGCGAGCACCGACGAGTGGATGATCGGGTTGGTGCGGAGCAGCGCCATGTCGACCGGCCGGACCCGGGGACGCGCCGAGCTGATGCGCCAGTCGGCGCGCTCGGTGAGGCCGCGGCTGAAGCGGGCCCCGGTGCCGAGCAGGGACAGGTTCGGGTTGTGGCGGAACACCTCGAGCTGCGTGGCGAGGCGCTCGACGTGGGACGCGTCGTCGGCGTCCTGGATGCCGACGAGGTCGGCCCGAGCCTGGCGCAGTCCCGCGTTGAGCGCCGCGCCGCGGCCGATCCGACCGGTCCGCAGCACGACGATGCGGTCGTCCTGCCGTTGGTGCTCGCGGACCATCTCCTCGCCCTCGTCGGAGAGGTCGCCGTCGAAGACGAGGATCAGCTCCAGGTCCGAGACGCTCTGCTCGAGGACGCTCTCGATGCTGATCGCGAACAGCGGCACCGGCGTACCCCTCACCGTCGTCACGATCGACACGCGGGGGTGGCTCACCGGGTCATCCCCCCACCGGCGCGCCGACGGGTCGGTCGCGGGGAGTCAGGTTCGGGGCGGGACGGGTGGGCGGCATCGGCGAAGCGTCTGTGGCCGGGCCGACGACGGCCGGGCGCGCGCATCCGGGGACGGCAAGGGCCGGTGCCCGGTGCACAGGAGGGCGAGCATAGATGACCTCGACCGGCCGCCGACCACCGCCCCCGCGGCGACCGATCGGCCGGACGCCGGTCAGCCGAACGCGACCTCGTGCTGCTGATCGATCTCCCACGCGTCGTCCTCGATACGAGCCACCCCGTCGTCGACGCTCGCCGTCGACGAGGCGCGAGGCGTCCGGCCGCCGTCCCCGCCCTGGACGGTCACCGTGAGACCGTCGGGGTTGACGAGCGGCTGGTGGTCGACCTCGAGGCGGTAGCGGTCGCCCATGTCGATGGTGCCGTCGAGCTCGATCACCAGCGTCGCGGTCCCGCCCGGCGGAATGGCGACGAGGCGCGAGTAGACGAATCCCCCCAGCTCGGGCTCGGCCCCGATCCCCACCGGTACGCCGTCGAGCGTCGCGCCGGTGGACCTCAACGGCGAGTAGACCGCGGCGAAGATCCTGGTCGTACCGAGCGGCAGCACCCCGTCGTCGGGACCGATCAGGTAGTCGGGGAGCCCGCCGGGCGGGGCGTCGTTGCGGAGCGTCACCGTGGCCGTGGCCCGGACCCGCCCGTTCCCCGGGTCGTACCGGACCGTGTAGTCGAGCGTGCGGTACAGGAAGGTGTCGATCTTGTTCGGCCGCGCGTCGGCGGTGCGGAGCGACACGAAGTCGGTGTCGTCGGGTACCTCGAAGCGTCCGAGGGCGCCGACCCGCTCGAGCAGGTCCTGCTCGTCGGCGACGAAGGGGTAGAAGAGCAGCCGCTTCTGGTCGACGATCGGCCCGAGCACCCGACCGATCTCGCGCGGTCCCGGGAGCGACCGTTCGGTGAGGGCGTCGAACGTGGCCCGGCCCGCGTCCTCCAGCCGGTCCTTCCGGTCGCCGCGCTCGCCCTGGTAGAGGATGTACTGGTCGCGCAGCAGGAACTCGGCCGCGTTGTCCGCCGTCAGCGGGAACTCGATGCTGTCGACCTCGATCGGTCCGGTCAGCTCGAGCAGACCCGCGATCGCGATGGGGTCGACCACGACGACGCCGTCGATGGTCGTGCCGGTCGTCTGCTGGTAGAGCGACGCCGCCACCTCCGCCGTCGTCTGCATGTCGGGGGAGACGGTCAGGTTCTGGAAGTTCCGCTCAGGGTGGTACTTGCCGTACCGCGACAGGAACTCGTCGTGGCCCTCGATCGACCGGGTGCGCCAGTCCGACGACCGCGACAGGTCGTTGATCGCACCCGTGACGGTGAAGTCGACCTCACCCCCGGAAGCGGTCAGGAGGCCGTAGGACCCGGTGAAACCGCCCAGGTAGCGCGACTCGGCCGGAGTGGTGAACAACACCAGGTACTGGCGGTCGCCCTCGGCGCCCAGCAGGGCGGGGGCCACCGCCAGGGCCTTGTCGGCGAGCACGGCCTCGGGGATCGCCTCGCGGATCTCGGTCTGGAACTCGTCGATCGCCGCGGTGGCCGGATCGAGCAGCCACGGCGAGCGCGCCGACTCGAGGTCCGCGTCGGCCGCCTCCAGCGACGCCGCCGCGTCGGCGACCGGCCGCTGCATCGCCCGGATGGCGGTCACGTCGATGGTGCCCTCGTCGGCCTTCAGATCGCGGTACGGCGCGACGCTCGCCGCCACCTCGGCCGAGCGGGCGAGGCGCCGACCGCTGTCGGCGGCGGTCTCCAGGGCCTCGGCGTGCTGCGCCATCAACGGCACGACCCGGGCCGGAGCGGCGAGGGGGCCGCCGAGGAGGGACTCGGCGCGGTCGAAGCGGCGCGCCGACTCGTCGAAGTGCCGGGCGCCCTCGGTCTGCTCGCCCTCACGGACCAGCTCCAGGCCGTCCTGGGCGTCGGCGACCGCCTCGGTGAGGTCCGAGACGGTGAGGGCGGCGGCCACCGCGAGGGAGGCGCCGGCGAGGAGGACCGCGCCGACGAGGACCCACAGCCCGATCCTCATGCGACGCCGCGACCGCCGCGGGCTGCGCAGGTACCCCGCCCGGACCGCCGGGGCCACCGCGACGACCGTGACGACCGCCGTGGTGCCGTGGGGACCGATCGGCGGCAGGTGGAGCAGGGCGATGCCGCAGAGGGCGCCGACCACCGCCCCGTAGGGACGGGGCCGCAAGGGCCGGGTCGTACTCGCCGCCGCGACGACGAGGGCGCCGATGGCGGGCACCACCGCCCAGGAACCGACCGCGGCCACGGCCGTCAACGCGGTCATCCAGAGCCACGTGTTGCGGGTGGCGCGCGACACGAGGATCACCAGACCGCCGACGGCGGCGGCCGTCCAGGCGCGATCGGCGATCCAGAGCCCGGTGGGCGCGACGTCCGCGATGGCGGCCACGACCGCCGCCACCACCGCCACGGCGCGGACGGCCCACGTGACCCGGGGATCGGGGCGCCGACGGCGCGAGGGGGGTCGCTCCGCCTCCGGGACGGCGGCGGTGGCGAGGTCGGTCGACATCACGGCCGGGGGCGCGCCGGGACCGGGCTCACGGCTGGGACGCTAGCGGCCGCCGCCCCCGTGTCGGGGGCCGCGGCGCCCGTCAGGCGGTGTGGGCCTGGCGCTTGCGGGCGGCGAGCAGCAGGGCGGCGCCGGCGGCGAGGGCGACCAGGGCGATGCGGAGGACGCCGGAGAGGTCGGTGCCGGTGCGGTACAGGTCGTCCTCGCCGGGATCCGACGGATCGGGCCCGGGGTCGTCGGTGCACTCGCCGGCGACGACGGTGACCTCGCTGGAGATCGTGGCCGGCTCGCCGCCGAGGTCGGTGCCGGTGGCGGTGATGACGAACACGTCACCCGCGCTCGCGGCGCTCAGCTGGAACGGCAGCGACGCCCGGCCCTCGGCGTCGGTGGTCACCGAACCGAGCTCGACGACGTTGCCGGCGGGGTCGGTGATCGTGAAGGTCACGAGCGAGTTCGGGAGGAAGCCCTCGACCGAGACGGCGTTGTCGTCGCAGTACCGCATCGACGGGCGCTCGACGTACACCTGGAGCGCCGCGGCGTAGTCCGAGTCGGCGTCCTGGGCGCCGGCGACCGACGAGGATGCGACCATCGCGAGGACGGCGACCGCCACCCCGACGATCGCTCGCATCGGATTGCCTCGCCGGTTCTTGGCTCGCATCGTCTCCACGTCCTCCCAGTCGTTCGAGCAGGGGGGACCCTAGCTCATCGGGGCTGCTACCTGCGACATCCTTCCGCCGTTCGGGAGGATTCGTCACCGGTCTGTCACCATCATCGGTCACGGGAAGTGCCCTTTACATGGGCCGAACGGCCCTGTCGCCCGGGGTGGTCACCGGCGTAGGATCGGCCACGGAGCACGGTCGTGCGACCACCGAGCGGCCCTCCATCCGGTTATCGAGGCCGTGGGCTACGATCCGTCCGGCTCCGACCGGGCTGATCGGACGTACGTGACGCAGGGCACGGACCCGCGTCACAACCCGTTCGGGCCATGCCATGTGGCCACAAAGAACCATTTACGGTCAGCGGACAGTCGTCTACCGTTCGCCCCGCATCCGGGGGGAGGCGCGGCGACAGAACGGGAATCCGTCTCAATGAGGAACCTGGAGCAAGAGGAGCACGGCGCCATCGACCGGGCTGGCCCCGGCACGGCGAACGACCGGAACCGGCGGCAACCGAGCGGCGGACCCGGCGGTGCGGGGTTCGGGGCGCCATGACGAGCGAGACCTACGACGACCTCGGAGCGGCGGCGTTCGCGGGGGGGACGATCGGCGTCGACTCCGAGCTCGTCGGCGGCTACCACCCCATCCTCGTGACCGCCGTCGACGGGCGCGCCGCGGACTTCGCCGTCTCGAGCGGTCGGGCCCGCTTCCTGAAGCGCTCCCTCGACCTGGCCGCCGCCCTGCCGCTGATGCTCGGCTTCCTGATCGTGTCGCCGTTCATCGTGCTGGCGATCGCGGCGACCTCCCGGGGCCCGATCTTCTTCCGCCAGGTCCGCACCGGCCGCGGCGGGCGACAGTTCGTGATGTACAAGTTCCGCACGATGCACCGTGACGCGGAGCAGCGCCTCGAGGCCGACCCGGAGCTGATGCGGGCGTACCTCGACAACGACTTCAAGGTGCCGCTCGCCCAGGACCCGCGCGTCACGAGCGTCGGACGCATCCTCCGCAAGCTCAGCATCGACGAGCTGCCCCAGGTGCTCAACGTCGTCGCCGGGCACATGAGCCTCGTCGGGCCCCGTCCGATCGTGGCCGAGCAGGTGCTCGACCTCTACGGCGACGACCTCGACGCCTACCTGGCGTGCAAGCCGGGCCTGACCGGCCGCTGGCAGGTGTCGGGCCGCAGCGACGTGACCAAGGGCGACCGGGCCGAGCTCGACATGGCCTACGCCCGAGAGTGGACCATGATGGGCGACGTGGCCATCCTGCTGCGCACCGTCCCGACGGTCCTCTCCACCCAGGGGGCGCATTGACCCCCGAGCCCAGTTGACCCGGCGCTCGCTCGTCACCGGCGGCGCCGGCTTCATCGGATCCCACCTCGTCGAGGCCCTGGTCCGTCGGGGTGACGATGTCGTCGTCGTCGACTGCTTCACCGACTACTACGACCCGGACTGGAAGCGGGCCAACCTCGACGCGGTCGCCGACCACGTCACCCTCGCGCCGGTCGACCTGGCCACCGACGATCTCGCCGGCGCGCTCGATGGGGTCGACGCCGTGTTCCACCTCGCCGGCCAGCCGGGGGTCCGGCTGTCGTGGGACACCGGGTTCGAGGCGTACGCGTCGCGCAACGTACTGGCCACCCAGCGGCTGCTGGAGGCCTGCCGCGAGCGACCGCTCGAGCGGTTCGTGTACGCATCGAGCTCGTCGGTGTACGGCGATGCCGAGCGCTACCCGACGCTCGAGACCGACCTCCCGCTCCCCCGCAGCCCGTACGGCGTCACCAAGCTGGCCGGCGAGCACCTGTGCCGCCTCTACGCCGAGACGCACGGTGTACCGACCACGTCGCTGCGCTACTTCACCGTGTACGGGCCACGGCAACGACCCGACATGGCGTTCCACCGCCTCTGCGAGGTGGCGCTCCACGGCGGCACGTTCCCGCTGTTCGGCGACGGCAGCCAGATCCGGGACGCCACGTACGTGACCGACGTGGTCGCCGCCAACCTGCTCGCCGCCGAGCGCGACGCCCCGCGCGGGTCGGTGATCAAC
This sequence comes from Acidimicrobiales bacterium, assembly GCA_012730075.1. Classification (GTDB taxonomy): domain Bacteria; phylum Actinomycetota; class Acidimicrobiia; order Acidimicrobiales; family Iamiaceae; genus Iamia. Next base: position 8,344 of record JAAYBP010000233.1, read on the forward strand.
GTCGCCGGCGGCAGCAGCGTCAGCCTGCTCGAGGTCGTCCGCACGATCGAGGAGCTCGCCGGGTCCGCCATCGAGCTCGACCCCCGGCCCGCCCAGGCGGGCGACGTCCTACGCACCGGTGGGTCCACCGACCGCTCGCGCGAGCTACTCGGGTGGCGGCCCCAGGTAGACCTGCGCGAGGGCCTCAAGCACCAGGTCGCCTGGCACCAGTCCCGCGGGTGAGGTCGGCCGAGTACGCCGCGCGGTAGCGGCGCCCGACGTGATCGAGGCCCCACTCGGCCCACCGCGACCGCGGCGCGACCCGACGCTCGCGCCGGGCGAGCAGCGTCCGGAGGGCGTCGGCGAAGCGGTCCCGGTCCCCGAGGGGCACCACGCGGCCGGCCGCCCCGCCGTCGATCAGCTCGCGCACGCCGTCGACGTCGTGGGCCACGAACGGCACACCGACCATGGCCGCCTGCACGAGCACCTGCGGCAGGCCCTCCGCCCCGCTCGGAAGGGCGACGACGTCGGCCGCGCGCATCACGTCCTGCACGCGGTCGACGTGGCCGAGCAGCCGCGCCCGCAGGCCGAGCCGTTCGGCCTCCGCCTCGACCTCGGCCGCCTGCGGCCCGTCGCCGGCGACGACGAGGGTCCCGGCCCCCGCCGACGCGACCGCCACCGCCTCCGGGAGCACGGTGACCCCCTTGCGCGGCTCGAGGCTGCCGACGTAGGCGACCACCGGTTCGTGCGGGTCGAGCCCGAGCGCGGCGCGGGCCTCGGCACGGGCCGACGGCCCGCCCGGCGCGAAGCGGTCGGCGTCGATCGTCGAGCGCACGACCTCGAGCTTCCGGCGGGGCACCCGCGCCCCGTTGGCCAGGCGGTCGGCGAGGTCCCGCCCGACCACGAAGTAGCGGTCGACCAGCGGCGCGGTCGACCACTCCGCCGCCCGGAACACCGCGCTCTCGGCCCGTCCGTACCCCGGGCCGAAGCTCGCCATCGACGCCGAGTGGTACACGACGGGCACGCCCGCGGCGCGGGCGGCGACCCGGCCGAGCAGCCCGCCCTTCGACTGGTGGGTGTGCACGACGTGGGGCCGGGCGCCCCGCAGGCGAGCCCTCAGCGCGGCCACGGCGCGAGCGTCGGTCGGCGACACCTCCCGGCGCAGCCCGTCCTCGATCACGACGCTCGCCAGGTCGTCGAGCTCGGCGACGCGCCCCAGATCGGAGTCGGGTCCGACGATCACGACGTGCTCGCCGGGCACGGTCCGCACCACGTCGAGCACGCGGCGCACCGATCCGCCGGTGTAGCGGGTCACCACGTGGACGACGCGCAGGTCCGAGGGCAGGGGGGATGGAGGGCTCACGGCAGCGGCAACGTACCGCGACCGGCGGCCGGGCCGATCCACCCGGAGCGCACCGGCCCCCTACTGTCGGGCGTCCGATGACGTCGACCCCGCGGCCGCGGGCCGCCTCCGACCCCCGCGGCCCCGAGGGGAGCGACGCCAGCCTCCGGGCCGCGCTCGAGACCGAGCGCCTGGCCAACGCCCGCCTCCGCCAGGAGACCGAGCGCCAACAGGCCCTGCTGCGGCGACGGTCGGTGCGGGCGGTGCTGTCGCTCGACCGCCGCTCGCGCACCGCCCGCGCCCGCGCCCGACGAGAGGTCCAGCGCGGCCGGCGACGGCTCTCCCGCCTCCGGCTCCTGCTCGCGGCGACGCCGCACCGGAGCGACCTGCCGGCGCGGCGGCAGCACCTCGAGGCCCTGGGCCGCACCATGCCGGGGGCCCCTCCCGACGAGCGGTCCGTGACGATGGTCGTGGTGGTCGACGAGGGGCCCGCGGTCGTGCCCGACACCGGCGACCGCTCCGTCGAGGTGGTCGTCGTGCTCGGATCGGGCGTCGAGGCTCCCCCCGACGGGCCGGACGTGCAGGTGATCCGGGCCGGGCACAAGACCCCCGTCGCGGCGGCCCGTCAGGCCGCGTCGCGTGCGACGGGCGAACTGCTGCTGTTCACCCGCTCGACCACCGTGCCCCTGGTCGACGGTTGGCTCGACCACCTGTCGGGTGCGCTCGACGGCGACGTCGTGGCCACCGTCCCGCTGCTCGTCCACCCGGAGCGGGCCCCCCGCGACGCGACCCCCCACGACCTGCGGACCCGGTCCCTCGGGCTCGACGTCCGCGATGTCGACGGGACGCCCGAGGTCGTCGCCCGCGCGGCCGGC
>JAAYBP010000025.1 GCA_012730075.1 Acidimicrobiales bacterium
AGCAGGGCGAGGCGGGCGAGGAGCGCTGGTTGAACCTCGAGCTCAAGCTGATGGCCGACGTGGCGCTGGTCGGGTTCCCGAACGTCGGCAAGAGCACCCTGATCTCCCGGATCTCGGCCGCCCGGCCTCGCATCGCCGACTACCCGTTCACCACGCTGGAGCCCAACCTCGGGGTGGTCCGCCTCGACGACGGCGACGAGATGGTGGTGGCCGACATCCCGGGGCTGATCGAGGGCGCGAGCGAAGGTCGGGGCCTGGGCCACCGCTTCCTGCGCCACGTCGAGCGGGCCCGCGTGCTGGCCGTCCTGCTCGACCTGTCGCCGCTCGCCCCGGCTCCCCCCGAGGAGCAGGAGCGGGTGCTGCTCGGAGAGCTGCGCGCCTTCCGGCCCGAGCTGGTCGAGCGACCCCGGGTCGTCGTCGGCTCCCGTGCCGACCTCGCCGAGGGCGGCCCGCCCGCTCCCGCCGAGCGCTCCGTCGACCGCTCCGACCCGTTCGAGCCGTCCGGGCCGGCCGAGCTGTCCGGCGGCGGATCGTCCGCTTCGTCCGAGCCGTCCGACGATGGAACGTCGGGGTTCGACCACGTCGTGTCCGGGGTGACCGGCCTCGGGTTGCCCGCCCTGGTCGGTGGCCTGGCCGATGCGGTGCGCGCCGCCCGGGCCGCCGAGGAGACGGTTGACGGGTTCGTGGTCCACCGGCCGGCGCCGGGCGGCATCACCGTCGTCCGCGATCCTGACGGCGTCCTGCGGGTAGAGGGTCGGGCGGCCGAGCGGGCCGTCCACCTGTCCGACGTGACCACGCCCGACGCGGTCGCGTACATCACCGGCCGGCTCCAACGCCTCGGGGTCCCCAAGGCGCTGGCCAAGGCGGGGGCAAAGGAGGGTGACGAGGTCCGCATCGGCGCCTTCTCCTTCGACTACCTCCCCGACCTGTGACCACACCCGGGCCGTCACGACGATCGGTGCCGGGGTCGACCGGTCGGCGCCGCGGTCCTCGGCGAAGTGGCGCGGGTTTACCGCCGTGGGCGGCCGGGATCGCGCGCCGGTTCGGGGGCGCGGACGCGGTTCCTCCGAATCATGCGGACGCGTAAGCGGTTCGACGGCGGCGACCGCCACCGGACAGGCTGAGGCCGTGGAAGCGACCGGCAGCGACGTCGAGGGCGGGGTGCGCACGGTCGTCGTGAAGATCGGGTCGTCGTCGCTGACCGACGAGCGGGGCGCGATCGACGAGGCCGCGGTCGCCAAGGTCTGCGACGAGATCGCCGGCGTCCGCGCCGCCGGATCGCGCGTCGTGGCCGTCTCATCCGGGGCGATCGCCGCCGGGCTGCCCGTCCTGGGACTCGCCGACGACCGCCCCCGCGACGCCGTCACCCTCCAGGCGGTGTCCGCGGTCGGTCAGAGCCGGCTGATGGGGGTGTGGGACCGGCACCTCGCCGGCCACGGCCTCGTCGGCGGCCAGGTGCTCCTCGCTCCGCTCGACTTCGCGGTCCGCGACCAGTACCTCCACGCCCGGGCCACCCTGGGGCGGCTGCTCGACCTCGGCGTCGTCCCGATCGTCAACGAGAACGACGCCATCGCCGACGACGAGATCCGCTTCGGCGACAACGACCGCATCGCCGCCCTGGTGGCCCACCTGGTCGGGGCCGAGGCGCTCGTCCTGCTCACCGACATCGCCGGCGTGCTCACCGCCGACCCGCGGCTCGACGACTCGGCCTCGCTGATCGAGGAGATCATGGTGGTCGACCAGG
>JAAYBP010000234.1 GCA_012730075.1 Acidimicrobiales bacterium
CGATGATCCGGTCGCAGGCCCGGCGCACGGCGGCCTCCTGCTCCCGGACGCGCCGGGGGGTGAACCCGCGGCTCACCAGCTTGCGCCGCTTGGCGTGGATCGGGTCGTCCTGGTCGATCAGCATCGGCGTGGCGTCGGCGTCGGCCCGGATGCCCTGGGCGCTGGAGAACGTCGCCGGGTCCTTCGAGATCGCCTTCAGATCTGCGTGGCGGCTGATCCCCCAGGCCCGGCCGTCCCAGTAGGCGGGGGCGTGGGCGCGCATCCACGTCATCGCCTCGTGTGGGTCCGAGCCCCAGAACTCGCCGCTGATCAGGTCGATGTCGTCGCGGGTCGGGTGGTCGGCGCGGCGGGCCATCAGCGGTCCCCGTGCGGCACGCCGAGGGCGGCGGCGAGCAGGCCGAGCGCCTGGCGGGCGACCGGGGTGTCGATCCCCGCGGCCTCGCCGAGCGCGATCGCGAGACCGAGGTCCTTCTCCCCCAGCGCCCGGGTGTGCTCGAAGATCGGCCGGAGCCCGTCGTCCGCGGCGAGCGGGGCGGTCGCGTCGCGCAGGAGGATCGCCCCGGCGCCACCGGTGACGGCATCGGAGTGGCGCACGACCTCGCCGAGGGCGGCGAGGTCGAGGCCGTGGGCCTCCGCCAGCCGCGACGCCTCGCCCGCGGCGGCGAACGACGCGAACGTGATCAGGTTGCGGGCGACCTTGGCGCGCGTCCCGGCCCCCGCCGGACCGAAGTGCAGCACGAGGTCCGCGAAGCGGCCGAACGGCTCGCGGCAGCGGTCGACGGCGGCCACGTCGCCCCCGACCATCACGGCGAGGCGACCGGTGGCGGCGCCCATCGCACCCCCGCTGACCGGCGCGTCGACGACGGCCACCTCGCGCTCGGACGCCACCGCGGCCAGTTCCTCGGCCGTCTCGGCGGCGATCGTCGAGTGCACCGCGATCACCGTGCCCGGCGCGGCGCCCGGGAGCATCGCGCCGACGACGTCGCGCACCTGGTCGTCGTCGCGGACCATCACCGACACGATCGTCGCCCCCGCGGCGACCACTCCCGCGGGGTCGTCGGCGACGGTGGCCCCCGCCGCCGCGAACGGTTCCGTCGCCTCGGCGACGACGTCGCACACGACCAGCCCGGCCGGGTCGCCGGGTCGGTCGAGCAGCCGCTTCGCCATCGGCGCGCCGATCTGGCCGAGGCCGATCCACCCGACCGTCTCGGGCGTGGTCATCCCCGCACCACCTGGCCGCCGTCGACGTTGAAGATGTGCCCGGTGATCCAGCTCGCCTCGTCGGACAGGAGGAACAGCAGCATGTTCGCCATGTCGTCGGGGGTTCCCTGCCGCTTGATCGCCAGCCCCTTGACCAGGTCCTTCACGATCGACTCGGGCACGGTCGAGCGGGTGGCCTCGGTGTCGGTCGGCCCCGGCGCGATGGCGTTGATGCGGATGCCGGATCCGCCCAGCTCGTGGGCGAGCTGCTGCGTGAGTCCGTTGATGCCGACCTTGGCCAGCCCGTAGAAGCCGGCGTAGAGCCACGCCGCGGTCGACGACTGGTTGACGATCGCCCCGCCGCCGCGAGCGGCCATCGCCTGCCAGCAGGCCCGGATGCAGACGAGGGCGCCGTCCATGTTCACGGCCATGAAGCGCCGGTAGTAGTCCCAGTCGACGGTCAGCAGGAGATCGATCTCCATGCCGCCGTAGATCGCGGCGTTGTTGACGAGGAGGTCGATGCCGCCGAGCTGGTCGACCGCGGCCGCGGCCATCGCCGCGGCCGACTC
>JAAYBP010000235.1 GCA_012730075.1 Acidimicrobiales bacterium
ACGACCCGGAGGCGCTGTTCGTCAACCGGCGCGGCAACCGCCTGACGCCCCGCGACGTACGGCGGGTGCTCGACCGGCGCGCCGCGGCGCCGACCCACCCCCACGCCCTGCGCCACACCTTCGCCACGCACCTGCTCGACCACGGCGCCGACCTGCGGGCGGTGCAGGAGCTGCTCGGCCACGCCGACCTGCGGACGACCCAGGTCTACACGCACGTCAGCCGCGAGCGGCTCCGCCAGGTCCACAACGAGACCCACCCCCGCGGCTGACCGCTCAGCCGGGTCGGCCCACCCGTGCGGCGCGGGCCACCCGTGCGGCGCGGGCCACCCGCGCGGTCCGGGCGATCCCGGGGCGGCGTCGGGCGCTGGTCCGCGCGGCCGCGGTGGTGGCCGCGGTCGTGACGGTCGCCCTGCTCGCCGCCGCCGAGCCGGCGGGCGGCCAGGACGGCGGTCCCGGCGGCGCGGGGGATCGGGTCGAGTACCGCCCGCCGGTCGACGCGCCGATCGTCGACCCGTTCCGGCCGCCACCTCAGCCGTGGCGGCCCGGCAACCGGGGCGTCGAGTACGCGACCGCTCCGGGCACGCCGGTGCGGGCCGCGGGTCGCGGCACCGTGACCTTCGCGGGCGCGGTCGCCGGGTCGCTCCACGTCACAATCACCCACCCCGACGGCGTGCGCACGTCGTACTCCTACCTGGCGTCGATCGTCGTGCGGGTCGGTCGCCCGGTCGCGGCGGGCACGGTGCTGGGCACCTCCGGGGCGCGCCTGCACGTCGGGGCCCGGCGGGGCGACACCTACGTCGACCCCGAGTCGCTGTGGCGCCGCGGCCCGCCGCGGGTGGTGCTCGTCCCGGTCGACGGGGGCGGCACCGGCTGGTGGGCGGTGGGGGGCCGCCGCCTACACTGACCGGTCGGTCCGGCCAGCCCGGTCGTGCCGACCACCACCTCACAACCCGGACCCCCCACGGTCGCCACCCCGGTGGCGTCAGGTCCGGGTGACGACCAACCGTTGGGAAAGGAGACGACGTGGATCAGCCCGTCGTGACCATGAAGCAGCTCCTGGAGGCGGGCGTCCACTTCGGACACCAGACCCGCCGCTGGAACCCGAAGATGCAGCGGTTCATCCACGGTGACCGCCACGGCATCTACATCATCGACCTCAAGCAGACGCTGGCCCGGCTGGAGACCGCCTACACCTTCATCCGCGACCTGGTCGCCGACGGGGGCACCGTCCTCTTCGTCGGCACCAAGAAGCAGGCGCAGGACGCGGTCGAGGGCTACGCCCAGAAGTGTGGCATGCCGTTCGTGAACCAGCGCTGGCTCGGCGGAATGCTCACCAACTACGAGACGATCTCCAAGCGCGTCGGCAAGATGCAGGAGTACCGCCGCATGCGCGACTCCGGCGAGTTCGACGCCATGCCGAAGAAGGAGGCGCTCCTCCTCGGCCGCGAGCTGGCCAAGCTCGAGCGCAACCTCGGCGGCATCGCCACCATGGAGAAGGCCCCCGACGCGGTGTTCGTGCTCGACACCAAGAAGGAGCACATCGCGGTGACCGAGGCCAACAAGCTCGGCATCCCGATCGTCGCGGTGGTCGACACCAACTGCGACCCCGACGTGATCCAGTACGTCATCCCCGGCAACGACGACGCCATCCGGTCCGGCACCCTGATGTGCCGCATCATCAGCGACGCCGTCGAGGAGGGCCGCCTGATCGC
>JAAYBP010000236.1 GCA_012730075.1 Acidimicrobiales bacterium
ACCAGCGGGTACGCGGCCTTGCCGAACCAGCGCTCCGCGGCGCGCGCCATCGGCCCGTAGGTGGAGCTGCGACGCTCGATCCAGCGCACGCCCGCGTCGCCGTACCACCGGCCGAGGAGGAAGAAGAGCGGGTCCGACACCAGCAGGCGCACGGTCGCGATGCCGAAGAACTCCCACCACTCCAGGTAGGGCCGGGCGAGGGCGAGGTTGCGGTTGCGGGCGTTGAGCGCGATGAAGAGCTGCGGCCGCCGGTCGTAGAGCACCGACAGGAACGTGTCGCCGACGAGGGACAGCACGAAGAACCCGATCGCGAGCGCGATCACGGCGTTGCGGATCGCCGGGCTCGGCGGGCCGGGGGGCAGGGGTCGGAGGTCGTCCGCGGCGTCGGTCAAGCGCCCGATCTTGCCAGGCGCCACCGTCGGGCCGATGTCCGTCGCCTCCGGGGCTGACCGTAGGGTGCCCGGCGTGTACCGGTTCGCGCTCCGCCCCTGGTGGATCGTCTCGCACCTGTTCGTCCTGGTGCTCGTCGTCACCATGGTCAGCCTGGGGTTCTGGCAGCTCCGGCGCCTCGACGAGGTGCGCGAGCGCAACGCCCGGCTCGCCGAGCGGCTGGTCCTGCCGGCCGAGCCGGTCGAGGAGCTCGTGCCCGGCGCGGGGGTCGACGTAGACGCCCTCACCGACCGGCCCGCCACCGCCGTCGGCACCTACCGCGACGACGGGCGGGTGCTGGTGCGGGGGCGGAGCCTCGACGACGCGCCGGGGTCGTGGGTGCTGGTGCCGTTCGAGCTCGCCGACGGGCGGGTCCTGGTCGTCAACCGCGGGTGGATCCACAACGACGGCCGCCACGAGGCGGTGCCCGACGAGTACCGGTCGCCGGAGGGCGAGGTCAGCCTCTCGGGTCTGCTCCAGCCGAGCCAGGAGCGGGGTTCGTTCGGGCCGAGCGACCCGTCCGAGGGCGTGCTCGAGAACGTCGCCCGCGTCGACCTCGAACGCCTCGACGAGCAGATCGACGGCGAGGTGCTGCCGCTGTGGCTCCAGCTGACCGAGCCCGAGGCCGACGCCCCCGACCCCTCGCCCCGGCTGCTCGCGCCCCCGCCGGTCGACGACGAGGGCCCGCACCTGAGCTACGCGGTGCAGTGGTTCATCTTCGCCACGATCGCCGGTCTCGGGTACCCGATCATCCTGCGCAAGGTGGCGCGTGAACGGGCCGCGATGGCGTCCGCCGAGACCGGGGAGGCGGAGACGGCCTAGGGTCGGAGTGGGCCCGGGGAGGGAACCGGGCATCAGATCCCGCCGGCTGCGGCCGATGGGGACGGGGCGGCGCCGTCCGCCCCCGCACTCGCGAAGGAGCCGAGATGACCGCCACCGATCCGGAGCTCGCCCGGGCGTCCAACCAGGAGCTGATCGGCCGCGCCGACGTCAACGACCTGGCGGAGATCCTCGCCATCACGAACACCGACGTCGAGGCCACGATCCGCACCGTCGCCGACAACGCGGACGCCATCTTCACGTGGAACTACGACAAGGGCGAGCGCAAGCCGCTCGAGAAGCTCTACGAGAAGGCCAAGACGTCCCAGTGGAACGGCGAGACCGACCTGCCGTGGGACGTCGACGTCGACCAGGAGGCGGTCATCGCCGCCAACGCGGCCGCCGGGCTCGGCCTCGACGACGGCGTCGACCTCACCGGGACGCCGTTCGAGAAGTGGGACGAGAAGGAGTGGCTGGCCCTCGGGATCGAGAGCCAGAACTGGATGCTCTCGCAGTTCCTGCACGGCGAGCAGGGCGCCCTCCTCTGTACGGCGAAGATCGTCGAGACCGTCCCGTGGATCGACGCCAAGTACTACGCCGCGACCCAGGTGATGGACGAGGCTCGCCACGTCGAGGTGTTCGCCAAGTACCTCAACGAGAAGCTGTCGGGCACCTACCCGGTGAACGCCCACCTCGGCCTGCTGCTCGACGACATCATCGCCGACAGCCGCTGGGACATGACCTACCTCGGCATGCAGATCATGGTCGAGGGCCTGGCCCTCGCCGCCTTCGGGTTCATGCACCAGATGACCACCGAGCCGCTGCTCAAGCAGCTCCTCCGGTACGTGATGAGCGACGAGGCCCGCCACGTCGCGTTCGGGGTGCTCACCTTGAAGGAGTACTACGCCGACCTCACCCAGGCCGAGCTGCGCGAGCGCCAGGAGTTCGCCTTCGAGGCGGCGGTGCGGATGCGCGACCGCTTCCTCCAGCAGGAGGTCTGGGAGCGCATGGGCATCCCGGCGGCCGACGTCCTCCCGCTGATCAAGGACCTCCCGTCGCGGGTGCTCTTCCAGCAGATGCTGTTCACCAAGATCGTGCCGAACTGCAAGAAGCTCGGCCTGCTCGACGCGGGCGACGGCTGGCTGCGTCAGAAGTTCGGCGAGATCGGCGTGATCCAGTTCGAGGACCTCGCCGACACCGGCGAGGAGTACGAGATGTTCGCGCTCGCCACCGGCGAGGCCGGCACCTCCTGATCCCACCGCCCTGATCCCGGCCCTCCGGCGATCCTCGCGGTCGCGGGGCGGCCGCGAGGATCGACCGAAGGGGGGTGGGGCCGGGCTGGGTAACCTTCGGCCCATGGCTCCCCCGCGGTTCGGTCGCGTCCTCACCGCGATGGTCACGCCGTTCCACGGCGACGGCTCCATCGACCTCGAGGGCGCGGCGCGCCTGGCGGCCTGGCTGGTCGAGCACGGCAACGACGGCCTGGTGCTGGCCGGCACCACCGGCGAGAGCCCGGTGCTGACCGACGAGGAGCGCATCGAGCTGTTCCGCGTCGTGCGCGACGCGGTGTCGGTGCCGCTGATCGCCGGGTCGACCACCAACGACACCGCGCACAGCGTCGAGCTCACCCGGGAGGCGGCCAAGGTCGGGGTCGACGCGGTCCTCGCCGTGACGCCCTACTACAACAAGCCGAGCCAGGCCGGGCTCGCCGCCCACGTCGAGGCGGTGGCGGCGGCGACCGATCTGCCGGTCGTGCTGTACGACGTGCCCGGTCGCACCGGCCGCAAGATGGCCACCGACACGATCCTCGGGCTGGCCACCGACGTGCCGACCGTCGTCGCCCTGAAGGACGCGGCGGGCGACCCGGCCGAGACCGGCCGCCTGATCAGCCGGGCGCCGGCCGGGTTCGAGGTCTACAGCGGCGACGAGCCGCTGACCCTCGCCTTCCTCGCGTACGGCGCGGTCGGCGTGATCGGCGTCGCGTCGCACTGGACGGCGGCGGCGCAGGCCGACCTGTTCTACGCGTTCGAGTCCGGCGACATCGCGGGTGCGCGGGCCGTCAACGCCCGCCTGCGCGACAGCTTCGACTACATGAACAGCGACACCTGCGTGTTCTCGCAGGCCGTAAAGGTCATGCTCGCCGAGCTGGGCCAGCCGGTCGGCGAGTGCCGCCTGCCGCTCGGCCCCGCCCCCGACGGCACCGCCGAGCGGGCCCGCGCCGTCGCCCGCGACCTCCACCTCGTCCCGTGACCGTTACACCCGTTACATCCGGGGTCAGACCCCGGATGTAACAGTCAGCGGGGGGCGGCGGCCTGGGCGGCGCGGACCTCGTCGTGCAGCCACCACCACGTCTCGTGGGCGGCGTCGATGGTCAGGTGGGCGCCGTCGGGACGGATCGTCGGGTCGACCTCGGCGTGGTCGGGACCGCGGCAGACCCGGTCGCGGTACGCGACGACCGTGGTCGCCGGGTCGCGGGCCAGTTCGTCGGCCAGCACCGCGTTCACCTCGTCCAGGCGGACCGGGTCCGACGCCTCCCCGTCGCTGCTCACCTCGTCCCACCGGTAGCACGGGACGTCCTGCCAGACGATCGGGGCGTCGGTGCGGGCCCGGATCACGCCGAGCGCCCGGCGGACGGCGGCCCGGTAGCGCTGCTCCCACCGGCCGGTGCCGATCTCGATCCGCTCCCCGTCCTCGGCGAGGTCGTAGAGCTGGCGCAGCCCGAGGGTGACCACCACCGCGTCGGTCCCGCCGACGAGGGCCGCGTCCCACTGCTCGGGCCAGGTCGGACAGTTCTGGTCCTCGTCGTTCAGCTCCGAGCCGGTGAAGATGACCTCGCCGATGATGTCGCAGCGGGCGTGGTGGAACCCCGACACCTGGAGCTCGAACCCGGCCGGCACGTTCTGGAGCAGGATCCACGCCTGGGAGTCGCCCAGCAGGACGAGCCGGTCGCCGGGTTCGGGGGGCGGGAGGGTCTCGCCCGGCTCGGCCTCGGGGTTGGCCGCCACGACCTGCTCGCCGCCCTCCCTCGGCGCGATCTCGCGTCCCGCGGGCGGGACGGTGAGGGCGACGGTGAGCAGGGCCGAGGCGGTGGCCCCGCCGAGCAGCATCCAGCCGGGCCGGGGTAGCGACAGGGTGCCGCGGTGCACCGGCCGCTCGACGAAGCGGTGCACGACCTCGGTGATCGCCAGCGCGACGACGATCCGGGCGGTGTCGAGCAGGGCCGGGTTCCAGTCGAGGCGGGACGGCGCCATGAAGATGATCGCCGGCCAGTGCACGAGGTACAGCACGTAGGACCGATCACCGAGCGCCCGCATCGGGGCGTTGCCGAGGACGTGCCGCAGGGGCCCGCCGTCGGTGCGGGCGCAGCCGTAGACGAGCATCGCGGACACCACGGCGGTGGCGAGGAAGCCGCCTCCGAGGTACGGCCAGCGCTCGTCCGCGGGCATGAACAGCCACACGCCCACGAACCCGACCAGGCCGGCGAGGCCGATCCACTCCGCCCCCCGTCGCACGCGGTCGTCGTCCCGGCTCGCCGACACCACCGTCGCGAGCAGCGCTCCGACCAGCAGTTCCTGGGCCCGGGTGTCGGTGCCGTAGTACGCGCGCGAGACGTCGCCCCCGCCTGACGCGAGCACCGCCATCCACGCGGCGGAGGCGACGGCCCCGACCGCGAGGACGATGGCCAGGTGGCGGCGGCGCAGCACCCGCAGCAGGCCGACGAGGAGCAGCGGCCAGACGACGTAGAACTGCTCCTCGATCGCGAGCGACCACGCGTGGCGCAGCGGCGACGGGTTGAACGACGCGAAGTACGACTGGGCCGACGCGATGAAGCGCCAGTTGGCGACGTACAGGAGCGTGGCGAGCGAGTCGCCTCGGAGCGTCGGGAACTCGCGGGCCCCGCCGAGGGCCGCGGCGACCGCCACGGTGCCGGCGAGGACGGTGAGCAGGGCGGGGGCCAGGCGGCGGAAGCGGCGGGCGTAGAAGCGGCGGAAGGAGATCGACCCGTCGCGGCCGTGCTCGCGGAGCAGCAGGCTGGTGATCAGGTAGCCGGAGAGCACGAAGAAGCCGCTGACGCCGACCCACCCGCCGGCCGGTGAGGTCCACCCGCCGAGGTGGTAACCGACGGTCACCAGGATCATCAGGCCGCGGAAGCCGTCGATGAGGGGCCGGTGCCGCAGGGCGACCCGCTGCTCGTTCAACTCGGCGCTCCGGTGGGCTCGGGCGTGCGCTCGACGGACTCGCCGGTGGGCTCCTCGGCGGACGCGACCTCGTCGGCACGGGGTCGGCTCCAGCCGAGGCGCTCGCTCGCCCAGCGGGCGACGAGCCCGAGGGGGAGCGCGATCAGCAGCGGATCGATCGTCGAGCGGAACCGGCCGTTCTCCCCGAACTCGAGCAGCCCGGACACGACGATCACCAGGACCGCCGTGCCGCCGAGGAGGCACCACACGACGTCCTCCGACGACCAGGCGGTCGCCCGGTCGCGCCACCCGGACCGGGCGATGCGCACCACCGCCACGACGGTGCGGGCGAGCACGACGAGGAAGCCGAGCACCAGCGACAGCGACACCTCGACGGGTAGCTCGTCGAGGCCGAGGAGGGGCAGGTTCCAGTCGTCCATCGAGATGGTCGTGTCGACCGGGACGTACAGGGCCCCCCACAGAGAATCCATCCAGGTGGTGCTCGGGTCCCGGCGGCCGGTGAAGCTCTCGCCGGGGTCCTCCTGACCGATGCGGTTGATGCTGAACGAGGCGACGACCGACGCCCGCCGGCTCGACACGAAGCGTCCCGGATCGCGGCGGATCAGCGCCGACGCGTTCTCCTCGCTCTCGGCGTAGAGGGGCAGGAAGCAGGAGCTGTTGAAGTTGGCGACCTCGAGCGGCACCTCGTGCTTCTCCGCCTCCTCGACCGCGGGGTGTCGGTCGTCGGGATCGCACGGTTCGGCGACCTCGTCGTAGTTCGGGAGCGACAGCCACGGCGGGATCTGCGCCAGCGGGGTGACGTCGCCGTCCGCGACCGCGTCCTCGACGTCGTCGGCGGCCATCGGCGCGACGACGCCGCGCTGCAGGTTGAACCCGACCCAGCTCGACATCGTCGGGTCGCCGAAGACGATCTGGTTCTTCAGCGCCCACCCGCCGATGACCAGCAGCGGCAGGAGGGCGGCGGCGATCACGTGCCGCCACGGGAGGGGCCGGGCCACGAGGGCCATGGCGAGCACGATCACCAGCCACGCCGGGTGGAAGAGGCTCCGCGTCATGACCAGCAGCGTCAGCACCGCCGACAGGGCGAGCAGGTGGCGGCCGTTCGGCCGGTCGAGGTGGAGCTGGAACAGCCACGTCGCGGCGACGACCATCGCCGCGAGGGGGACCTCGTAGCTGCCGTGCACGATCGTCGAGAGCAACGGCGGCGCGGTGAGCGAGAGGGCGACGACCCCGCCGGCGAGCAGCGGGTGCACACCCCAGCGGACCAGCAGGTCGGTGAGCAGCAGGCCGGCCACCAGGAGGCAGACGACGTACAGGACGAACAGCGTGCCGAGCTCCGGCGTCGGCGCCCAGCGCAGCACCGAGCCGACGACCAGGTTGTAGAGCGGCGGCTGGACGTGCAGGTACCAGATGCTGCCGAGCGGATCGTCGCGCAGCACGCCGAGGTCGATGAGCTGCCAGCTCACCTCGAGCGAACGGCGGTCGATGCCGGCGCCACCGGCGCGGAGCCCGAGGACCACCGCCACCAGGGCCACGACCACCGGGGCGTTGCCGACCACGCGGGTCCGGCGCGGCCACCCGTCACCTTCGACGCGCATCGCGGCCGACACTAACCGGCGCCCCTCCCGGTTCCGGAGCCGCCCTGAGCCTCGAGGAGCGACCCGGAGGGTCGCGTAAGCCACCCGGTACCGCGGCCGGCCTCACCGTCGAGGCGGGCCGGCCCGCCTAGGCTCCGCCCCGATGAGCCCACCGGTCACCGTCACGTTCCTTGGGGGCCTGGGCGAGATCGGGCGCAACTGCGCCGCCGTGGAGGCGGAGGGCCGGATCCTCCTGATCGACTGCGGGCTGATGTTCCCCGACGCCGACATGCTCGGCGTCGACCTGGTGCTGCCGGACTTCCGCTGGCTGCTCGAACAGGGCGACCGGGTCGAGGGCTGCATCGTCACCCACGGCCACGAGGACCACCACGGCGGCCTCGCCTACCTGCTGCGCGACCTGTCGTTCCCGATCATCGGGTCGGAGCTCACGCTCGGTCTGGCCCGCAACCGCATCGAGGAGGCCGGCCTGCTCGACCGCACCGAGCTGGTGGTCGTCAAGGACCGCGAGCGGCGCCGCTTCGGCCCGTTCGACTGCGAGTTCATCCCGGTCACCCACTCGGTGCCCCACGCGTTCGCCACCGCGATCCACACCGGGCAGGGGACGATCCTCCACAGCGGAGACTTCAAGCTCGACCTCACGCCGGTCGACGGCCGCCTCACCGACCTCGCCGCGATCGGCGCCATCGCCGAGGACGAGGGCATCCGGCTGCTCCTGGCCGACTCGACCAACGCCGACCAGGCCGGTCACTCCAAGAGCGAGACGTCGGTCGGCAAGGTGCTCTACGACCTGTTCCACGCCCACGAGGGGCGGCGGATCATCACGACCTGCTTCGCCAGCCACATCCACCGCATCCAGCAGATCGCCGATGCCGCCATGGCGTTCGACCGCGTCGTGGCCACGCTGGGGCTGTCGATGAAGAAGAACGTCCGCCTGGCACGGGAGATGGGCCTGCTCGACATCCCCGACTCGCACCTGCGCGACATCGACGACGTCGGCGACCTGGAGCCGGGCCGCGTGTGCGTCATCTCCACCGGCAGCCAGGGCGAGCCGATGTCGGCCCTGTCGCTGATGGCGAACCGGTCGTCCAAGTTCCTCCACCTCGACGAGAACGACACCGTCATCCTCAGCTCGCACCCGATCCCCGGCAACGAGATGAACGTGACCCGGGTGATCGACTCGCTGATGCGCCTCGGCGTCCAGGTGGTGCACTCGGGCATCGAGGAGGTCCACGCGACCGGTCACGCCAAGGCCGACGAGCTGAAGACCTACCTGTCGATCGCCAAGCCGGAGTGGTTCGTGCCGGTGCACGGCGAGTACCGGCACCTGATGGCCCACGCCGCGCTCGGCCGTCGGATGGGCGTCCCCGACGACCGGGTGCTGGTGTGCGAGGACGGCGACCGCCTCGAGCTGTCCGACGACGGGATCCGACGCCTCGACCGGGTGCCGGCCGGCTACCTGTACGTCGACGGGCTGGGCATCGGTGACGTCGGCGGCGGCGTGCTGCGCGACCGGCGGGTGCTCGCCGAGGAGGGCGTGGTCGTCGTGATCGTCGGGGTCGACGTCGACGCCGGCACCGTCGTGATGGGCCCCGAGGTCATCACCCGCGGCTGGGTGCACGCCGAGGAGGCCGAGGACCTCCTCGAGGAGTGCCGGCAGGTCGTGGCGGCCGAGGTGGGCGCCGCCCTCGCCGACGACCCGAAGGCCGACGTCGACAACCTCGGACGCGTCGTGCGCCGCGCCGCGGGGCGCTTCGTCAACGACCGCACCCGCCGTCGTCCGATGATCGTCCCCGTGGTCATGGAGGCCTGAGCCGCCGTGGCTCCGCCGCGCGGCGCGGGGGAGCGGAGCTTCCGGCGCACGCTCCTCGCCTACGCCATGCTGGCGCCGTCGCTGGCGGTGTTCGTCGCCTTCGTGTACGCACCGTTCGTCCGCACGATCGGGTGGGGCACCTACGAGAGCCGGCGGGGCGGCACCGCCTACGAGCAGGTCGGCCTCGCCCAGTATCGCGACGTGCTCACGGGCAGCGACTTCTGGGCGGGGGTGAGCCACAGCCTCGTGTTCGTGGCGATCACGGTCCCCCTCGGGCTCCTGCTCGGACTGCTGCTCGCCGTCCTCGCCGACCGCAGGCTCCGGGGCATCCGGTTCTTCCAGATCGCCTTCAGCTCCACGGTCGCCAGCTCGACCGCGGTGACGTCGGTGATCTTCCTGTACCTGTTCAGCTCGGCCGGCCCGCTGGGTCTGACGTGGCTCCAGCGGGAGTCGACCGCCCTGCCCGCGATCGCCCTGTCGTCGGTGTGGCAGAGCCTCGGCATGGCGTTCATCATCATCCTCGCCGGGCTCCAGGCGATCCCCGAGGAGGTCACCGAGGCGGCCCGGCTCGACGGCTACGGCCCGTGGCGGATGCTGACCCGCATCACCGTCCCGCTCATCTCGCCCGTGCTGTTCTTCCTCGTCGTCGTGCTCGTCGTGCTCGGGTTCCAGGCCTACGCCCAGGTCGACCTGATGACGCGGGGCACCGGCGGCCCCAACGGCAGTGCCGAGACGCTGCTGTTCAAGGTGTTCACCCACAGCGACCCCGACCGGGTGACGATCGGATCGGTCATGTCGATGGGTCTGTTCGTGCTCACCGGCATCGTCGTCTTCGTGCAGATGCGCCTGCTCCAGAGGAGGGTCCACCTTGGCTGAGCGGCTCTCTCGCGCCGGCGTCTACGTCGCCCTGATCGTGGCGGCGGCGATCGTGCTGTTCCCGATCTACATGGCCTTCGTCCAGGCGCTGTCGCCGCCGGGCCTCTACGCCAGCAGGGGCACGCCGCTCTATCCGGTCGGATGGGACTGGGACGTCTTCTCCCGGGCGTGGGACCGCGGCAACCTCGCGTCCGCGATCGGCCGCAGCCTCGTGGTCACCGGCCTGATCGTCGTCGTCCAGCTCGTCACCTCGGTGCTGTCGGCCTACGCGTTCGCCTTCATCGACTTCCCGTTCAAGCGGCTGCTCTTCGCCGTGTTCCTCGCCACGATGCTCCTGCCGATCGAGGTGACCCTGCTCGGCAACGTCGTCACGATCCGTCAGTGGGGTTGGATCGACTCGACCGCGGCGCTGGTGCTGCCGACCGCGGCGGCCGCGTTCGGCACGTTCCTCCTGCGCCAGGCGTTCCTCGGCATCCCGGGGGAGGTCCGCGAGGCGGCGGTGCTCGACGGGGTCGGCGACATGGGCTTCCTCGTGCGCTTCGCCATCCCGTTGGCGCGCCCGGTCATCGCCTCGTACACGGTCGTGACCGCCCTCACCGCGTGGGGCGCCTACCTGTGGCACCGGGCGGTGATCGTCGACACCGCCGGATCCGCGACCGTGCCGATCGCCCTGCGCACCCTCGCCTCGTCGGGGTCGGACGGCAACATCGCCCTGGCCGGCGCGCTGATCGTGTCCGCGCCGGTGGTGCTGGTGCTGATCGTGTTCCAGCGCGCCCTGGTGAAGGGGCTCACCGCCGGGGCGGTGAAGTGAGGGCCCGGCGGGGCGTACGCGCGGTCGCGGGCGCCGCACTGTTCGCCCTGGTCGCGTCGTGCGGGCCGCCGCCGACCGCCGGTCCCGCCGGCCCCGAGGTCGAGATCGGCGTCTCGGAGGGACCGGGTCGCGAGCCGTCCCCGGACCTGCCCGAGTGCCCGGTCGACGCGCTCGACGACGCCGACGGCCGGGTCGACATCACGATGTGGCACACCGAGGCCGACGTGCCCGGGGAGGTGCTCGGCGACCTGGCGCGCACCTACAACGAGAGCCAGGACCGGGTGCGGGTCACCGTGCAGCACCAGGGGACGTTCGACGAGCTGTTCTCGAAGTACACGAGCGCGATCCCGACCAACGAGCTGCCGGACCTGGTCGAGATCGAGGACACCAAGATCCTGCAGCTCATCGACGGTGGCACCGTGCTCCCGGCCGAGTCGTGCATGCGGGCGTCGGGCTTCGACGTCGAGGGCATCGACCCCGGCGTGTTCTCCTACTACGACGTCGGGCGCATGTACTGGCCGGCGTGGCTGGCCGCGACGGCACCGATCCTCATCTACTCGCGGTCGAAGTTCGAGGCGGCCGGGCTCGACCCCGACGATCCGCCGGGCACCCTGGCGGAGCTGCGCGCCGCGGCCGAGGCGATCCGCGCGGCGGGCGTGTCGGATCAGCCGTTCTCCCTCGACATGACCCGGTGGTGGCCGGAGACCTGGCTCACCGGGGCGGGCGTGCCGGTGGTCGACTCCGAGGACGGGCGCGTCGAGCGGGCCACCGAGTCGCGCTACGACAACCCGACCACGCGGGCGATCTACCGCTGGCTCGCCGACATGGACGACGACGGTCTGATGCTGTCGGTGCAGGCCGGCTCGATCGACCACATCCTCGCCCTCACCCAGGACTCCGTCATGTCGCTGACCACGTCGGGGGCGCTGACGATCATCGCCGCGTTCGTCGCCAGCGATCCGGCGCTGGCCGAGGCGCTGTCGCCGGGTATCGCCCCGTTCCCCGGCGTCGAGGAGCCGGGCCGCATCCGCGTGAACTCCGGCGGTTACTTCATCGTGAACCGGTCGAGTCCCGAGCGCCAGGCCGCGGCGTGGGACTTCGCGCGCTGGCTCAACGAGGTCGAGCAGAGCGTGCGCTGGCAGATCGAGGGTTCCTACCTGCCCTACCGGGCCGAGGTGCGAGAGAGCCCCGAGCTCCAGGCGTTCTACGCCGACGACGAGGTCGGCCGGTCGCTGTCGGTGGCGGCCGAGCAGCTCGCCGCGGTCGACCCGGCCCGTCCCGGGCCTCTGATCGGCCCCTACGTCGCCTACACGGAGATCGTCAACCAGTCGCTCGAGAGCGTGGTGTTCGAGGGCGCCGACCCCGACACCGCGGTCGAGGAGGCCGACGCCGCCTTCCAGGAGGCGCTCGACCGCTACAACGGCGGGGGCTGACGGGCCGGCCGCCCGAGGGGGATGGCCGCCGCGGAGGTCAGGAGGGATGCGACCACGGCGGGCGCCCGGCCGGACGGGGCGCGCGGGTGTCCGCTCCGGGTCGGGTGGCCGCTGGTACCGTGGTCGCACTGTGACCGCGACCAACCGGAGCCCCCGCGCCTCGGGCTCGGGCCGGTCCGGGGGCACGCGCTCCGGGTCCGGCTCCCGCCCGAGGTCGACCTCGTCGACGTCACGGTCGCGCCCCAAGGGCGGCTCGCGGACCGCCGTCCCCACCAGGGATCCCCTGGTCAGACGGGTCGGACGGGCCACCGCCCACGCCACCGAGGGCCACCGCGGCGACCTGGCCGGCCTGTTCCTGATCCTGCTCGGCGTGGTGCTGGCGCTCGGGGTGTACGGCGGCGACCTGGCCGGTGCGGTCGGCCGTTTCGGCGCCCGGGCCTCGGGCTACCTGTTCGGCGGGGCGCGCCTGCTCGTACCCCCGGCGCTGCTGCTCGGCGGCGTGCTCCTGATCCGCGGCCGACCCGAGCCCACGACGACCGCCACGGCCGACGGGAGGGGCGACGGCGCGGGCGACGCCCGTGCGCCCGACGCCCACGGGCCCGCCCGCCGGGTCCTCGGCGGTGTCCTCCTCACGATCGCCGCGCTCGGCCTGCTCCACCTGCTGCGCGGTTCGCCCGCGATCGACGCCCCCGTCGACGACCTCACCGACGCGGCCGGGGTGTCGGGCGCGGCGGTCGGCGAGCCGCTCCAGGGCGCGCTCGCCACCGGCGGGGCGCTGGCGGTGCTCGTGCTGGTCGCGGTCGCCGGCGTGATCCTCCTGCTCGACACCAACGTCCCCGCAGCGGCGCGCGCCGTCGCGGGGGTGGTCGGCCCAGCGCTGGCCACCGTCGGTCGGGCGGTGGCGTCGCTGTTCCGGCTCGAGCGGGAGGCCGCCGACCCCGCGCTCGGCCCCGCCGTGACCACCGGCGACGACACCGTGGTCGACCTCACCGAGGGGTCCGACGAGGTGTACGACTTCGAGGTCGAGGCGCCCGCGCCACCCAAGCGCCGCCGTCGCCGCGAGCCCGGGCCGGCCGAGGAGCCCGAGCAGCTCGATCTCGACCTCGGCCCCGGGAGCGAGCCGTCGGCCTGGAAGCTGCCGCCCTCCAAGCTGCTCGACCGGGTCGGTAACCAGGCGGTCGACCGCAGGGCGGTCGCCGAGGTGGGTCAGCGCCTCGAGCGCGCCCTCGCCGAGCACGGCGTCGAGACCCGCCTCATCGGCATGACCGTCGGCCCCACCGTCACCCGCTACGAGCTCGAGCTCGGTCCGGGTGTGAAGGTCGCCCGGGTCACCAGCCTCCACAAGGACATCGCCTACGCCATGGCGACCCCCGACGTGCGCATCCTGGCGCCGATCCCGG
>JAAYBP010000237.1 GCA_012730075.1 Acidimicrobiales bacterium
TCGACGAAGGCCGGGGTGCGCATGCGGCCATCGACGGACGCGGGCGTCAGGTCGAGGTAGTCGCGGTGGCGGGTGACGAGGGCGGCGCAGTCGGCGCCGCGGAGCGCCGCGTCCAGGTCGGTGGTCAGCGGCGCGGACAGCGGCGCTGCGGACAGCGGCGCTGCGGACAGCGTAACGTCCTCCCCCAGGGCGCGGGCCCAATCGTCGGGGCGGACGTAGGGGTCGTGGACGACGACCTGGGCGTCGCGGGCGAGCAGCTCGCGGGCGAGGGCGGCGGCGGGCGTGTTGCGCGTGTCGTCGGCGTCCTCGAGGTAGGAAGCGCCGAGGAGGGCGACGCGAGCGCCGGCAAGGGCGACGCCCTTCTCGTGCAGCGCATCCTCAATCAGGCCGGCCATATGCACGGGCATCGCGTCGTTGATGGCGCGGGCCAGGGGAATCAGGTGGATTGGCGATTGAGGATTGTCGATGGACGATGGGCGAGTCGCCTGGCGGCGATCGCCATTACGGCCGTAGGTTTCCACACCGTACTTGAGGAGCCAGGAGTCCTTGGGCAGGCAGTGGCCGCCGACGCCGGCGCCGGGCAGGTGCATGTGGCGATCGGGGCGGGCGTTGATGAGCTGGCGGACGCGGTAGACGTCGACGCCCATGCGTTCGCAGAGGAGGGCGACCTCGTTGGCGAAGGCGATGTTGACATCGCGGTAGGCGTTCTCGACGACCTTGGCCATCTCGGCGGTGAGCACGTCGGCGGGCGTGATCTCCTTGCGGACGATGTGGCTATAGAGTTCGACGGCGCGGCGCGTGCTCTCGGCGTCGACGCCCCCGACGACGCGGGGGAAGTCGGTGATGTATTCGAGCAGCTTGCCGGGCATGACGCGCTCGTAGGAGAAGGCGAGGGAGAAGTGTGAAGTGGGAAGTGAGAAGTGTGAAGGGGGAAGTGAGAAGTCAGAATCGGATGGGACACCGGCGGCGAGGCCGGATTCGCGCTCCAGGATGGGCTGGACGAGGTGCTGGGTGGTACCGGGCGCGACGGTGGATTCGATGATGACGAGGGCGCCGGGGCGCATCGCGCGGCCGACCTGGGCGCTGACCTCGCGGAGCGACTCGTAGTGCGGGACGTGGTCGCCGTCGGTGGGCGTCTGGACGTCGATGAGGATGACGTCGGCGTCGCGGCAGACGGCGGGATCGTCGGTGACGGAGAAGCTGCGCTTCTCGACGGCGACGCGGTGGAGCAGTTCGGGCAGGCCGGGCTCATCGCCATCGAAGGGGCAGTCGCCGCGGTTGAGACAGTCGATCTTCCAGCCGGAGCGGGCGGAGCGACGCTGGACGCCGGTGACGCGGAACCCGGGGACGTCGGCCAGGAGCGCGGCGCAGGGGATTCCAACGTAACCCATACCAATTACAACGATATTCATACGAAGACCTCGACAAGATTTCTCATCTCGATACGGATGCTCCCACGATGCTATTGGGGGCCGTCGGGCTGGAGGAAGCCGCGCTGGTCGAGGTAGTCGACGATGCGGCGGGCGTTATCCTCGGGCGTAACGCCGACGGTGGGCAGGACGAGTTCGGCGGTCAACGGCTCCTCGTAGGGGTCGTCGATGCCGGTGAAGCCCTTGATCTCGCCGCGGCGGGCCTTGGCGTAGAGGCCCTTGACGTCGCGCTCCTCGCAGACCTCGATGGGGGTGTCGACGAAGACCTCGATGAAGTTGTCGGCGCCGACCATCTTGCGGGCCTCGTTGCGGGTCTTGCGGTAGGGGCTGATGGCGGCGCAGATGACGGCGCCGTTGTGGCGGACGATCTCGCCGGCGACGAAGCCGATGCGCAGGATGTTGGTATCGCGGTCGTCCTTGCTGAA
>JAAYBP010000238.1 GCA_012730075.1 Acidimicrobiales bacterium
CCGTGGACGACGTCGACCACGCCGACGAGCGGCTCCCCGGCGACCCATCGGCGCACGTTGTCGGTGATCCGGGCCGACAGCAGCGGCACCGCCATCTCGGGGGTGTTGCCGACGTGCGGCGTGACGATGCAACGGGGCTCGGCCCACAGCGGGTGGTCGTCGGGCAGCGGTTCGGGGTCGGTCACGTCGAGCCCGGCGCTGCCGATCGCGTCGGCGGCGAACGCGGCGATCAGATCGTCGGTCACGACGTGGCCGCCGCGCGCCACGTTGACGAGGCAACCGTGGTCGGCGATCCGGTCGAGCTGGTCGCGCCCGATGATGCCCCGGGTCTCGTCGGTGAGGGCGAGGGCCAGCACCACCGCGTCCGCGCCGCCGAGCACCTCGTCGAGGCGGTCGGTCGCGACGACGTTCGACGCGCCCGCGACCGGACGGGGATCGCGCCGCACGACCGTGGCGTCGACCGAGAACGGCCCGAGCAACCGCAGCAGCTCGCCCGTGATGCCACCGGCGCCGAGCACGACGACCCGCGCCCCCTCGAGGTTGCGGCCGACCGGGCCGCTCCAGCCCCCGGCGCGGGCGTAGGGCCCGAGGTTTCGGAGGCCGGCGAGCAGCAGGGCGAGGGCCATCTCGGCGACCGGCGCCGAGTACACGCCCTTGCCGCTGGTCCACGCCCGTTCCGGGCCCAGCAGCGGGACGTGCGACTCGATGCCGGCGAACGGGAGCTGGACCCACCGCAGGTGCGGGTGGGCGTCGAGCACGGCGCGCAGCTCGTCGGGCCGCCGGGGATGGGCCCACACCAGGGCGTCCGCCTCGCCGACGTCGACGACGCGGCCCCCGCCGGCGACGACGGCCGCCGCCACCCAGTCCGGCATCCCCTCGGGTCCGACGGCGACGGCGGAGCGGTCGGGGGCGTCGGGCATCGGCCCACGGTACGACGCGACCGGCTTCGTGCCCCGCCGAGGTCCGCCGTACGCTCCCCGTCGATGTCCGATGCCGTGTCGCCCCGCTCCGAGGCGGCGGTGGCCGAGGACGTCGAGGACGCCCTCGTCGACGGCGACCGAGCCCTGCGGCCCGGCACGGCGCGGGCCGCCTTCGCCCACCCGACGTTCCGCACCGTCTACCTCGGCGCGTTCGCGTCGAACATCGGCACCTGGATGCAGAACGTCGTCCTCGGCGCACTCGCCTACGACCTGACCCGGTCCGGGACGTTCGTCGGCCTGATCACCGCCGCCCAGCTCGGCCCGATGCTCCTGTTGTCGATCGTCGGCGGCGCCATCGCCGACACGTTCGACCGCCGGCGCACGCTCACGATCCTCGCCCTCCAGCAGGCGGTCTTCTCGCTCGTGCTCGCCGTCATCGCGTCGCCGGCCGAACCCGACCGCGTCGCCCTGGTGCTCGCCGTGCTCGCCATCGGCGTCGGCAACGCCCTGTACGCGCCGACGTTCAGCGCGGTCGTGCCGATCCTCGTCCCCCGCCGCGACCTCGCCGGGGCCATCGCCTTGAACTCAGTGCAGATGAACGCGTCGCGGGTCGTCGGACCGGCGATCGGGAGCATCCTGTTCTCCCGGTTCGGCGCGTCGTGGGTGTTCGCGCTCAACGGGCTCAGCTACCTCGTCGTCGTCGCCGCCATCGCCCGGGTGACGCTGCCCGCGCCGGTGCCGTCGGCCAGCCGCGGTGTCCAGCGCGTCGTCGAGGGGCTCCGCTACGCCCGCACCCACCGCGAGGTGGCCCAGACGCTGGTCACCGTGTTCGTGCTGTCGCTGCTGACGCTGCCGTTCATCACCCAGATGCCGACCCTCGCGGACGTCAACCTCGGCATCGCGGCGCGCAGCGACGCCTACGGGTTCCTGTACGCCGCCTTCGGCCTGGGGGCGGTCGTCGGCGCCTTGTCGATCGGCACCCTGTTCGCCCCGGTCGACAAGGCCCGCCTCGCCCGCTTCGGGCTGGTGGCGTTCGGGGCACTGCTCGTCGTGTGGGCGCTGCTGCGCGATCCGGGGCCCGCGTACCCGGTGGCGTTCCTCGTCGGAGCGGCCTACTTCACGGTGATCACGTCGCTGTCGACCGTGCTCCAGCAGGACCTCGACGACGGGGTGCGCGGCAAGGTCCTCGCCCTGTGGATCATGGGCTTCGGCGGCACGGTCCCCTTCGGCGGCCTGCTCGGCGGGTGGTTCGCCGAGCGGACCTCGATAACCGCGATGGTCCTGGTCGGAGCGGCGGTGGCGTTCGTACTCGCCGTCCTGGTCGACCTGCGCCCGACCCGCCGGTCGAGCGCCGCCCGGGTCAGCGCGGGCTGACCAGCGCGTCCACCACGCGTTCGAGGCGCGCCACCCGGCTGCCCTTGACCAGCACGACATCCCCCTCGGCGAGGGGGCCCACCCGGGCGACCGCCGCGTCGACGTCGGGCACGGCGTCGGCGCCCGCGAGGCCGTAGAGGTCGGTGCCGACCGTGACCACCCGGAGGCCGAGCGAGGCGGCGTGAGCGGCG
Organism: Acidimicrobiales bacterium; assembly: GCA_012730075.1. Classification (GTDB taxonomy): domain Bacteria; phylum Actinomycetota; class Acidimicrobiia; order Acidimicrobiales; family Iamiaceae; genus Iamia. The sequence continues at coordinate 2,486 of JAAYBP010000238.1, forward strand.
ACGCCGCGGTGGAGGTCGGACTCGTCGGGACCCAACTCGGCCATCAGCCCGAGCACCGCGATCCGGGCCCCGGGCCCCGGCACCGCGGCGAGCGCGTCGAGGGCGGCGCGCACCGAGGTCGGGTTGGCGTTGTAGGCGTCGTCGACCACGGTCGCCCCCGAGGCGCCGACGCGCACCTGCATCCGGCCCGCGGAGACCTCGGCGCGGGCGAGGGCGTCGACCACGTCGTCGACGTCGACGCCCAGCGCGAGCGCGCACCCGGCCGCGGCGACCGCGTTGGCGACCTGGTGCGCACCGTGGACGGCGAGGCGCACCTCGAACGCACCCCACGGCGAGCGCGCCGAGATCGACGGGCGGAGGTCAGGACCGACCTCGATGCGCTCGGCGCACACGTCGGCGTCGCTGCCGGGCCCGACCCCGAAGGTGAGCACCGGCGCGGCCGACACCGCCCGCATGGCCGCGACGCGCTCGTCGTCGGCGTTGAGCACGGCCAGGCCGTCGACCGGTAGCGCCTCGACCAGCTCCGCCTTGCCGCGGGCGACGTCGTCGACGGTGCGGAACGTCTCCAGGTGCACGCCCGCGACGCGGGTCACGATCGCCGCCGTCGGCCGGGCGACCGAGCAGAGCAGGGCGACGTGGCCCGCGCCCCGTGCCCCCATCTCGACCACGGTGGCCTCGGTGCCCGCGGGCGCGCCGGCGAGGGTGAGCGGCACCCCGATCTCGTTGTTGAACGACCGGTCGCTCGCCGCGGTCGGCCAGCGCACGGCGAGCAGGGCGGCGAGCAGGTCCTTGGTCGACGTCTTGCCGACCGAGCCGGTGATCCCGACCACGCGGTCCGCCAGGCGCGAGCGGGCCAGGCGGCCCGCGTCGAGGAGGGCGGCGGAGGTGTCGGCCACCTCGACCACCGGCACGCCCAGGTCGGGCAGCGGGCGCGACGCGACGACCGCGGCCGCGCCCGCCGCGACCGCGGCCGGGGCGAAGTCGTGGCCGTCGCGCTCGGCGACCAGGGCCACGAACCCGCGGCCCGGCACCAGGGCGCGGGAGTCGACCCCGAGCCCCTCGACCGCGGCATCGGATCCCCCTCCGGTCACGGTGCCGCCGGTCGCGGCGGCGAGGTCGGCGAGGGTGAGGCGCACGGCGAGACCCTAGAGGGCGAGCCGATCGGCGAGCCCGGGGCCCGACCGGCGCGCCGGTAGCCTCGGCGCCCATGTCGTCGGACCCCCGCCCCCGCCTGGTCGTGATCTTCGGCGGGGTGTCGGCCGAGCGCGAGGTGTCCTGCGTGTCGGCGGCCCACGTGCTCGCCGCCGTCGATCCCGAGCGCTTCGACGTCGTCCCGGTCGGCATCGCGCCCGACGGCCGCTGGATCGCGGCCGACGAGGCGCAGGCCCTGCTCGCGGCGGGTCGGGCCGACCGGATCGGTGGATCGGTCGCGGTCGCCGGGACCGAGGTCGAGCCGCTGGGCGCGGTCACCGGCGTCGAGCCCGACCGGCCGGTCGTCGTGTTCCCGCTGGTCCACGGCCCCTACGGCGAGGACGGCACCCTCCAGGGGATGCTCGAGCTCGCCGGCGTGCCCTACGTCGGCTCCGGCGTCCTCGGTTCCGCCCTGTGCATGGACAAGGCCGCCGCCAAGCGGATGGCCGCCGCCGCCGGGCTGCCGCAGGTGGCGTGGCTGACGGGGCGCGACACCGAGGACCGCGCCGCGCTGGCCGACCGGGTCGTCGCCGAGCTGGGCCTCCCCGCGTTCGTCAAGCCCGCCAACATGGGCTCGTCGGTGGGTGTAACCCGCGCGGACGACGCCGACGGTCTCCGCGCCGCGCTCGACGGGGCGTTCGGCTTCGACGAGTGGATCGTGGTCGAGGCGGCGGTCACGGCCCGCGAGATCGAGGTGGGCGTGCTGGGCAACGCCGAGCCGCGGACGTCGGTGCCCGGCGAGATCGTCCCGACCCACGACTTCTACGACTACGACGACAAGTACGTCGACGGCGCGGCCGAGATGGTCATCCCCGCGGACCTGCCCCCCGCCGTCGCCGACGAGGCCCGGAGCCTCGCCCTCGACGCGTACCGGGCCCTGCGCTGCGACGGCTACGCCCGCGTCGACCTGTTCTACGAGGAGGGCCGCCGCGGCCTGCTGCTGAACGAGATCAACACGATCCCCGGGTTCACGCCGTACTCGATGTTCCCCCGCCTGTGGGAGGCCACCGGCCTGCCGTACGCCGACCTGATCGCCGAGATGGTCCGCCTCGGGGTCGAACGCCACTCCCATCGCACGGGGTTCGGTCGGCAGCGGTAGCGTCGCGCCGCGACGTAGCGTCGTGACGTCGCGACGGACCCAGGGAGAGCAGGCATGACCGACGACCGGATCGAGTGGGGTGGCGTGAACCACCTGGCACTGGTGTGCCGCGACATGGCCCGCACCGTCGCGTTCTACGACGGCGTGCTCGGGATGCCCCTCGTCAAGACGGTCGAGCTGCCCGTCGGCATGGGCCAGCACTTCTTCTTCGACTGCGGCGGCGGCGACCTGCTCGCGTTCTTCTGGTTCCCCGAGGCCCCCGAGCCGGTCCCCGGGGTCAGCGCCCCCGCGGCGCGGCCCGACGCCGGCGAGCTGACCAGCGCCATCGGCTCGATGAACCACGTGGCGTTCAAGGTGCCCGCCGAGCGCATCGAGGAGTACCGCGACCGGCTGATCGCCGCCGGCGTCGAGTGCAGCGAGACCTGGAACCACGACGACAGCGAGTTCGGCCTGGCGCCGGAGATGGGCCCCGACGTGTGGATCCGCTCGGTGTACTTCTTCGACCCCGACGGCATCCTCCTCGAGCTGGCCGCCACCACCCGCACTTTCACCGCCGACGACATCCGCCACGAGCCGGCCACCGCCCGCTCGGCCGAGTCGACGGTCGCCTGACGTGCCCCGCCTCGATCCGGTCCCCCGCGGGGACGACAACGCCCCGATCGTCACCGTCATGTACGACCTGATCTTCGGTGCCGACCGCGATCCGGTCGCCGAGCCGGGCACCAACACGGGCACGCCGGGCGACTGGTGGACCGTCTTCGCCAACTCCCCCGACGTGCTGAAGCACTGCGTCGACGGCTTCGCCCTCTACCAGTCGCCCACCCGCAAGCTCGACCCCCACCTGCGCGAGCTGGGCCAGACCCGGGTCGGGTGGTCGCGCGGTTCGCTCTTCGTCTACTCCCAGCACGTCAAGTCGTGCCGGGCGCTGGGCATGGCCGAGGAGAAGATCGAGGCCGTTCCCCACTGGGCGGTCGCCGACGTGTTCACCGAGCTGGAGCGGGCGGTCCTCGCCTACACCGACGCCCTCGTCCTCGACGGTGGGCGGGTCGCCGACGGCGTGTTCGCCGTGCTGCGCGAGCACCTGTCCGACGAGGAGATCCTCGAGCTGACCTACATCACCTGCCTCTACGACATGCACGGGGTGATGAGCCGGGCGCTGCGCACCGAGTACGACGACGTGCCCGAGCGGATGCAGGAGATCGGCCCCAAGGACGTCTCCGCCCTCGACGTCCTCGACTGAGGCACCCCGCCGCCCCGTCAGCCGGCAGCCCTCGTCAGCCACCCCACTTCTACGCGCTCACCGGGACACCCACGTCCCGCTCGGCGCGC
>JAAYBP010000239.1 GCA_012730075.1 Acidimicrobiales bacterium
CAGTGGGCGCGCAAGGGCGTGCGGGTCAACGCGATCGCACCCGGCTGGTTCCCCTCCGAGATGACCGCGGACATGGTCGACGACCAGCGCTCGATCGACTTCGTGCAGTCGAACTGCCCGATGGGCCGCTTCGGCGAGCAGCACGAGCTCGACGGGGCGCTGCTGTTCCTCGCCAGCGACGCGTCGACCTACTGCACCGGGCAGATCCTCGCGATCGACGGGGGCTGGACCGCCCGCTGACCGCTCGGCCCGCGTCCGGCGGGCGCTACGCCGGCTCCAGGGTCGGGAACCTCCACGAGCCGTCGAGGATCTCGGGCCGGGGCCGGTAGAGGCGGACGAGGTAGTTCCACCCCTCCGGCAGGGGGATCGAGTTCGGGACGTCGGGCCCGTGGTCCCCGAACCGCACGGTGATCGCGCCGTCCTCGTCGCGCACGCCGGTCACGCTGTTGATGCTGTAGACGTCGCGGTCGTTCGGCTCGAAGTAGCCGTCCGCGTTGTACACCGAGATCGACCAGAAGCCGTCGACCGGCACGTCGCGCACGACGAGCTCGTAGCAGCCGACCGGGAGCCCCGGGTCGACGCTGATGTAGGTCGCCTCGTGCGAGGGCAGTCCGCCCCACCCGGCCGCCGTGCCGATGAGGTGTCGCACCTTGTCGACGTCGCGGCGCGACCCGAAGATCCCGTCGAACTCGGTGAGCCCACGCGCCAGCGTGAGCAGCGCGCGCCGGGTCTCGTCCAGGCTGGCGGTGTCGTAGTCGGGCGCGGTGTAGGGCCGGTCGGACCGGGCACTCAGGCGGAACCGGTCCTGGAGCTCGGTGACCTGTGCGACGTCCGCGGGGTCGGACGGGTCGACCAGGATCCTCACCGCGACGACGACGTAGGGGGTCTCGAACTGCTCGACGGTCAGCTCGTGCTCGCCCTCGTCGTGGAAGACCGCGTTCACGTAGTGGTCCTCGTTGACCACCATCACCGAGACGTAGCGGTCCCCGTGGGCCGGCACGGTGACGCTCGCCCCGGCGCTGATGTCGACGACCGCGAAGCTGTAGAGCGTGTCGCGGTTGAGGCGGATCACGGTCTGGCGGTCGACCGGTGTGGGCTCGCGGCCGTGGGAGAAGAGGTTGACCCCGCCGGCTTCGCGCTGGAGGTCGGTGAACATCCGGGCGGTCTCGGCCCGCACGAAGTTGTCGACGTTCACCCTGCGCGGCATGGCAGCCTCCCTATCCGTCCACCGGGCCGAGTATCCCAGAGGGCTGTGACAGCCTCGCCGCAACCCGCTTCTGTTCGGCAGATGTCAACGCTTTCGTTGACATCTGCCGAACAGAACGGCGTTGGCATTGGCGGCGGCGTCGCGCCGGGCGTGCAGCAGCTCGCGCTCCGCGGCGTTCGACGTCAGCGCGATCGCCCGGTCGAACGCCGCGGCCGCCTCCTCGTGCCGGCCCAGCGCCGCGAGCGCGTCGCCGCGCGCGGCGTGCAGCAGGTGGTAGCCGCCAAGTGCCTCGGCGAGCGCGTCGAGCTCCGACAGCGCGGCGGCAGGGCCGTCGCGCTCCCCCAGCGCGATCGCCCGGTTGAGGGCGGCCACGGGAGAGGGCGCCACCGCGACGAGCCGGTCGTACA
>JAAYBP010000240.1 GCA_012730075.1 Acidimicrobiales bacterium
GCGGCCAGGCGCACGGCGTCCACCTCGTCGGTGGCCAGCGTGGCCAGGGCCTCGGACGCCGTGGCGGCCTCCTCGCCCAGGTGGCCGAGGGCGTCGGCCGCGTGCTCGCGCACCTCGGCGTCGGTGTCGGTCAGCGCCGCGGTCAGGGCCGGGACGGCCGCCTCACCGAAGCGGTGGAACGCCGCGGTCAGCGCGTCGCGCTGGAGGGCGTCCCCGTCGCCGAGGCGTCCGGCCAGGGCGTCCAGCGCCTTGTCGGCCTGCTCGGCGCCCGAGTGGGCCACCGCGCGGTAGGCCTTGAGGGCCACGTCGACGTCCTCGTCGGCCACGAGGGGCGTCAGGGCGTCGAGGTGCGCGGGGTCGCCCACCTTGCTGAGGATGTGCGCGCCGGTGCGCCGCAGGTGCGGGTCGGCGTCGGTGAGCATGGCGAGGACCTCGGGCAGCGCGGTGTCGATGTGCTGGACGGTCGCCCAGGTCAGCGTCTCGTGGACGCCGCAGCCCGGCGTCTCGGCGCGCAGGCGCTGCAGCAGGCCGGGGACGACGGCCGGGTCCTTGAGCATGCCGAGGTTCATCGCCGCTTGGCGGCGCTCGGTCTCGGTGCGCATCCCGCTCGTGCCCGCCTGGGTGGGGGCGTCGAGGATCGCGAGCAACTGGTCAATGGTGTGGTTGGTCATGGATGTCCACCTCCTGTGGTCACGACGCTAAACCCTCACGTCGCGTGAGACTCAAATCGTGCGACAGCCCGCGTCCGTGGGGACGCGGGCTGCTGCGGTTCGGCGGTCACTCCGCCCGGGCGAAGGCCTTGTCGGTGAGGACCGCGTCGGCGAGGGAGGCGAGGTAGCGTTCGGCGTCGAGGGCGGCCGAGCAGCCGGTGCCGGCGGCGGTGATCGCCTGGCGGTAGGTGTGGTCGACGAGGTCGCCGGCGGCGAAGACGCCGGCCACGCTGGTGGCGGTGCTGCCGGGCTGGACCAGGACGTAGCCCTCGGCGTCCAGGTCGACCTGGCCCTTGACGAGTTCGGAGCGGGGGTCGTGGCCGATGGCGACGAACACGCCCTGGACCTCGAGGTCGCGGGTCTGGCCGGTGACGGTGTCGCGCAGGGTGATCGATTCGACGGTGTTCTCGCCGTTGATGGACTCGACCACCGAGTTCCAGGCGAAGTCGACCTTGGGGTCGGCCTCGGCGCGAGCGGCCATGATCTTGGAGGCGCGCAGTTCGTCGCGGCGGTGGACCATGGTGACCGAGGTGCCGAAGCGGGACAGGAAGGTGGCCTCCTCGACGGCGGAGTCGCCGCCGCCGATGACGGCGATGGGCTTGTTGCGGAAGAAGAAGCCGTCGCAGGTGGCGCACCACGAGACGCCCTTGCCGGACAGCTTGTCCTCGCCGGGGACGCCGAGGCGGCGGTAGCCCGAGCCCATGGCGAGGATGATGGCCTTGGCGCGGTACTCGGTGCCGTCGGAGTCCTTGACGACCTTGACCGGGCCGGTGAGGTCGACCTCGGTGACGTCGTCGTCGATGAGTTCGGCGCCGAAGCGTTCGGCCTGGGCCTTCATGTTCATCATGAGGTCGGGGCCCATGATGCCCTCGGGGAAGCCGGGGAAGTTCTCCACGTCGGTGGTGTTCATCAGGGCGCCGCCGGCGTCGACGGCGCCGGTGAACACGAGCGGCGCCAGGGAGGCGCGGGCCGCGTAGACAGCGGCGGTGTAGCCGGCCGGGCCGGACCCGATGATGATGACTTCGCGGACGTCGCTCATGATTCCTTCTTCGCTCGTGGTCGTCGACCAGCCTAGTGACCGCGCCGACGTCAGCTGCAACCGTCCGGACGCCCCGGGTATTCCGTCAGGGGCTGACCCGGATCTCGTGGATCGACCCGACGTAGTTGGCCCCGTCCCGCGGCATCGCCGTGAGGTAGACGAGCAGCCAACGGGTCTCGATCGTGGCGTCCAGCTTCACCTGGACCGCGCCCGTGGAGGCGGTGAAGCCGTCGATGCGGCGCCACTGCGACTCCGACTCCATCGGCAGTTCGGTCGCCATCGGGTCGGCGGGCACGCGGATGTCGGCGGTGGTCGGGCCGGGGCCGACGTCCACGGTCACCCACGAGACCTCCTTGACCTCGCCGAGGTCGACCACCACGCCCGCGCCGGGCTTGCGCCCGTTGAAGTTGGCGGAGCGGCCGTAGCGCTCGGTGGTCCACGCGGTGGTGGGGTCGCCGTCCATCACGTAGCGGGCCTGGTCGGGGTTCTCGACGCCGTCGCCGCCGTCGCCGGCCGGGTCGAAGTCGCGCGCAGAGACGAGCGCATAGGGGGCGTCCGGGGTCGGCGGCACGGCCCGCGACTTGTTGAACTGGTTCACGAACACGCCCACGAGCGAGGCCACCAGGACCAGCGCGAACAGGCCGAGCAGCAGGGCCTGCCAGCGGCGCGGCGGGTCCTGCGAGGGCGCCTGCTGCGAGACGGTGACGGCCGACCGCGGCGGCGGGATCGGGGTGAACGGGGCCGC
>JAAYBP010000241.1 GCA_012730075.1 Acidimicrobiales bacterium
GGCGGATCAGGTGCCGGCGAGGCGGCGGATCACCGGCTCCATCGCGTCGAGGTCGTGGAGCGACAGTCCGATGCCGCTGATGCCGAAGCGCTCGCGGCGCTCGACGAGGTCGTCGGCGATCTGCTCGACCGAGCCGCACAGGGCGTGCGGGGAGCGGAGCGCCTCCTCGGGGGACAGGCCGAACCCGCCGGCCAGCGCCTCGGCGGTGCCGGGCCGGTCGTCGGTGACCACGACGAGGTGGATGCGCGTCTGGATCTCGATGCGGTCGAAGCGATCGCCCGCCGCGGCGCGGATCCAGCCGAGCTTGCGGTCGGTGGCCGCCTCGGTGGCGTCGGCGCCCGCCCGGGCGTCGATCACGCCGTGGGGCAGCTTGGGGTTGAGGCCGACGACGTCGGCGTGGCGACCGGCGACCTCGAGCACCCGCCGCCCGCCGCCCCCGATGACGATCGGCAGCGGATCCTGCACCGGCTTCGGGGTGCCGGCGAGCCCGTCGATCCGGTAGTGCTCACCGGCGAAGTGGCACGGCCCGGGCGAGAACAGCGCCCGCACGACCCGGACCGCCTCCTCCAGCCGGGCGACCCGCACCGGCGGCGGGTCCATGGGGATGCCCGCGTGCTCGTAGTCGGAGGTCATCCACCCGGCGCCGAGGCCCAGCTCGAATCGCCCGTCGGAGAGGAGGTCGATCGTCGCCGCCTCCTTGGCGACGATCGCCGGGTGCCGGTAGTCGTTGCTCAGCACGAGCGCCCCGACGCGCAGGGTCGTGGTGGCGTCGGCGGCGGCCATCAGCGCGGCGAACGGGGCGAGCTGGTCGTCGAGGTGGTCCGACACCGTCATTCGGTGGACGCCGAGGTCCTCGAGGCGGCGGGCCAGGTCGGTCCAGTGGCGCCGGTCGACGTCGGGCGGCGACGAGCACTGGATGCCGAACCGGAAGGGGGGGAGCCGGGTGGTCATTCGGCGCCGACCGTACCGGCCCGGGTTCAGCCGTCGCCGATTCTCGCCGCCAGGTCGACCAGCCCGTCCTCGTCCAACTCCCCTGCGTGGCGCTCGGCGACCCGGCCGTCGGCGTCGACGACGACGAGGAACGGGTAGCTGGTGAGTCCGTAGGCGGACGCGGCGAGCGAGCCGTCCTCGCGGCTGGAGTCGAGCAGCGTGCGCCCGGCGAAGCCCTCGGCCTCGATCCAGGCGCTCGGCGGGTAGTTGCCCGCGGCCGGGTCGGACCCGGTGAGGACGCCCACCACGGGAACCCCGTCGATCGCGCCGTCGTCGTCGGACACGGCGACGATGCGGGGCAGCTCCGCCTGGCAGTGCGGGCACCAGTGGGCGAGGAAGGCGATGATCATCGGACCGTCGTCGCCGGGCACGACCTCGATCTCGTCGCCGGCGAGGTCGATGCCCCGCAGCTCGGGCGCGGCCGCGCCGATCGCGGGGTCGTCACCGCCGGAGGGGAGGTCGGCCAGCGCGACGCCGGAGACGGTGATCGGCCCGGTACCGACCCCGTCGCCCTGCTCGGCGGCGACGGTCGTGGGCGTCGCGTCGCCGCTCGGGTCGGCGGCCGCACCGTCGTCGCCCCGGGCGCTGACGGAGTCGTCGCGTCCGCAGGCCGCCACGGCGAGGAGCAGCAGGCAGGCGAGGAGGCGGAGGGTCCGGCGGCGGCGCATCCGTGCGACCGTACCGGGCGCCCCCGCACGAACCACCCCCGGGGGGCGCCACCTCGGCGATGGCACCGTCGACCCGCGTCGCCGGCCCCGCTGGCGACTCAGGCGACTCAGGCCGGGCCGAGGGCGGCGCGGACGCTGCGGTCGAAGTGCTGCTGGGCGGCGTCGAAGTCGCCCGCCTCGTCGAGCAGCGCCCCCGGGCCGCCGAGCGCGGCGTGGAGGTGCGTGCGGCCCTGGCGGCCCCACTCGTCGTCGACCCACCGGGCGAGGAAGTAGCCCTCGCGCTCGGCCTCGCGCTCGTGGCCGCGCCGGTGGGCGGCGATGTCGTCGCGCAGGGCGACGACGAGGTCGGCCACGCCGTCGCCGGTGCGGGCGCTGGTGCGGAACACCGGCGGCAGCTCCTCGTCGAACGGCCGCGCCAGGCCGAGGCTGCCCTTCAGGTGGTGGTAGCTCGTCTCGGCGGCGGGCTCGTCGCTCTTGTTGAGGACGAAGCGGTCGGGGATCTCGATGATCCCGGCCTTCAGGAACTGCACCTCGTCGCCGCCGAGGGGCTGGAGCACGAGGTAGACGCGGTCGGCGAGGTGGCGGATGTCGGCCTCGCTCTGGCCGATGCCGACCGTCTCCACCAGCACCGCGTCGAACAGGCGGGCGAGCAGGCGGACGACCTGGAACGCGGACGGCGACAGGCCGCCCAGCTCGGTGGCCGACGCCTGGCTCCGGAAGAACAGCCGCTCGCCGCCGTGGCCGCCGCGGAGCCGGGTGCGGTCGCCGAGCAGGGCGCCGCCCGACACCGCGCTCGACGGGTCGATGGCGAGCACGGCGAGCGTCAGGCCGGGATCGTCGGCGAGCAGGTCGTGGGTGAGGCGGGCGATCAGGGTCGACTTGCCCGATCCCGGGGTGCCGGTGACGCCGACGACCGCCCCCGGTTCACGGTCGGCGAGCGCCTCCATCACCTCGGCCCGGTCGGCGACCGCGGCGGGCCGCGTGTCCTCGAACCGGGAGACGAGGTGGGCGACCGCGACCTTGTCGAGCCGACGGGCCCGGTCCACGACCTCGGACAGGTCGGACGCCGGACCTTCTGAGGCGGGACCTTCTGAGGCACGGGGCACGGACGCGGGCACGGAGGGACCGTACGCGAAGAAGGGGGGCCGCCCGTGACGGGCGACCCCCCTTCAGCGGGTTGGGCTCAGATCACCGAGAGGGCGATGCTCAGCCGGTAGCCGTCGTTGACGATGTTGCGGTTGCCCGCACCCGGGTAGTCACCGGCGGTGAAGTTGTTGGTCAGGCTGTCGTTCGCACCGAACCGGACCGCCGCCTCGATGCCCGCCTCGGCGGGGAAGACGAGGTTGGAGTCCGAGAAGGCGTGGACGGCGAAGCTGAACTCGACCGTGACGGTCTGGGCGGTGGTGCCGGTCAGGCTCGCGGCGTTGCTGCCCGTGAACGGGTAGTTGTAGGTCACGCCGGACTCGCCGGAGCGCCAGCCGGAGTCCATCACCGACGGGTTGAAGTTGAAGTTGGTCCACGCCCCGGCGCCGACCCGGTAGCGACCGGTGACGGTCGTGATCCGGCTCTGGCCGCCGTAGCCGCCACCGACGCCCTCGCTCACGATGGTGTGGGCGCCGGCGATGCTGTGGGCGAGGTCGACCTTCCACGTCTCACCGTCGGCGGGGACCACGTCGAAGGTGACCCGGCCGGCGGCGGTGGCGTCGGCGGTCTTGTCGCCGGTCGTGCAGCACGCGTCGGCCCCGATCATGCCCTTGAGGTTGACGTTCACCCCGGTGTCGGACACCTGCTTGCGGTTGCGGTGACGCCACTCCCACGAGTCGAACAGCACCGAGTCCGTCGCGAAGTCGCCGGTGCTGAGGTCGGTGACGGTGACGTTGGTGATCTTGGTGGTGGGGACGGGGTCGAGGTTGGCGTAGAGGGTGAAGTAGTTCCCGTGGCGGGCGATCTCGACGATGTTGAGGTCGAGGCCGAGGAA
>JAAYBP010000242.1 GCA_012730075.1 Acidimicrobiales bacterium
CAGCGCGACGCCTTCACGTCGGTGCTCGCCGAGGTCGCCGACCCCGATCTGTCGCCGGAGAACCCGCGGCTCGTCGTCGACGTGTGGCGCGAGGAACTGGCCCGGGCGGTCGACCGCACGCTCTCCCGCGTGCGCGACGCCGGTCCGTCGTAGCGTTCGCCCCATGGACCTGACGCTGACGCCCGCCGAGACAAGGGTGCTCGGCAGCCTCCTCGAGAAGCAGCGGACCGTTCCGGCGACCTACCCGCTCACGCTCAACGCCCTGGTCGCCGCGTGCAACCAGGCGACGAGCCGCGAGCCGGTGATGGAGCTGACCGGGGCCGAGGTCGAGGCGGCGCTCGAACGGCTGAAGGAGCACCGCCTCGTGCGCAAGGTGCTGCCCAGCCACGGCAGCCGCACCGTCAAGTACCGACAGGTGGCCGACGAGCACTTCTCCCTCGCCGACGACCAGGTGGCCGTGCTCACCGTGCTGATGCTCCGCGGCCCGCAGACGCCGCAGGAGCTCAAGACCCGCACCGACCGCCTCCACCCCTTCGCCGACGCCGCCGCCGTCGGCGAGACGCTCGACGACATGGCCCGCTGGGGCGACCCGCTGGTGCGCCTCCTCCCCCGCGGGCGGGGCCAGCGCGACGCGCGCTGGGCCCACCTCCTCGCCGGCGAGCCGCCCGAGTCCGACGACGCCGCGCCGCCCGCCCGGCCCACCGCCGCGGCCAGCGCCACAGCCCCCGCCGGTCCGCCGCCGGACCCGGCCCACCACGGCGCCCTCGCCGCCCTCACCGGCACGTGGGTCGGCACCGGGGAGGGCCACTACCCGACGGTGGACGACTTCACGTTCTCCGTCCGTGTCGAGGTGATCCCGGTGCCGGGGCGTCCCCGCCTCGCGTACCGGATGTCGTCGACCGGTCCCGACGGCGAGCCGCGCCACGGCGAGAGCGGCTTCCTGCGCCTCATCGACGACGGATCGGTCGAGCTGACCGTCGCCACCGGCAGCGGCCTAGCCGAGGTGGCGACCGGCCGGGCCGAGCCCTCCCCCGACGGGATGAGCGTCGCGCTCACCACCGAGCGGATCGTCGGCAGCCCCACCGCCAAGGAGGTCACCACGGCCGAGCGCACGTTCACGGTGACCGGCGACGACCTCGCGCACGAGCTGTCGATGGCCGCCGTCGGCGAGCCGATGACCCACCACCTCTCGGCCCGGCTCCGCCGCGCGTAGCGGTTTTCCTCCGACCCCACCCGTCACCGGTAACGGTTTTCCTCCGACCCCAACTGTTACCGGGTCGGGGGATGGCACAGTGCTGCCGATGGGGAACGACCCGACGACCACGCCGATCGACCTGCCCGGGCGGGAGCCGGGCGTGACCGGGGTCGGCCGCCTGCCGATGGTGCCGCGCCTCGACCCTCACGACGACCCGGCGGCCGCCCTCGCCGGCGACCCCTCCCCGTGGGTGCGGTCACTCGACGGCCGGTGGTCGTTCCGGCTCCGGCCGTCGCCCGACGCGGTGACCGTCGCCGACGTCGCCGGCCCGAACGCCGGGCCGCACGAGGTCGACGTGCCCGGGTCGTGGGTGCTCCAGGGCCACGGGCGGCCGATCTACCTCAACTTCCGGATGCCGTTCGACGGCACCCCGCCCGCCGTGCCCGACGACAACCCGACCGGTGTGTACCGGCGCACCTTCACCGTGCCGCGCGCCTGGCGGGGGCGGCGCACCCTGCTGCGGGTCGGGTCGGCCGACGCCCTGGCGTGGGTGTGGGTCAACGGCGCGTTCGTCGGGATGGGCAAGGACAGCCGCCTCGCCTCGACCTACGACATCGGCGCGCACCTGCGGCCCGGCGAGAACGAGGTCACCCTGGTCGTGCCCCGGTGGGCCGACGTCACCTGGATCGAGGACCAGGACCAGTGGTGGCTGCCCGGCCTGCACCGGTCGGTCGAGCTGATCTCGCTGCCGCGCACCGCGCTCGGCGAGGTGGCGGTCGTGCCCGGCCTCGACTCCGACGGCACGACCGGGACCCTGGCGATCGAGGTCGGCGTCGACGCTCCCGCCGACCTCGGTCCGGGGTGGACCGTCGAGGTCGAGGTGGCGACAGGACGCGGCCGTCGCCTCGCCCGGTTCGGGCCCGAGCCGGTACCGGTGTTCGAGCCGGGCGACGCCGTCGTCGAGATCATCGGCAGCTACGTCTGGGACCGCGACCGCGTCCACGGCCGCCTGCGGGTGCCGGACGTTCGGCCGTGGAGCCACGAGGACCCGCACCGGTACCGGGTCGCCGTCACCCTGCGCGACCCGGCGGGCGGGGTCGTCGACTCCCGCGGCCTGTGGACCGGGTTCCGGTCGGTCGAGGTCCGCGACCGTCGGCTCCTCGTCAACGGGCGGCCGGTGCTGATCAACGGCGTCAACCGCCACGAGATCGACCCCGACCGGGGCCGAGCCGTCGACGTCGCGTCGATGCGACGCGACCTCGAGCTGATGAAGCGGCACCACGTCAACGCGGTGCGGACGTCGCACTACCCCGACCACGAGGCGTTCTACGACCTGTGCGACGAGCTCGGGCTCTACGTCGTCGACGAGGCCAACGTCGAGTCGCACGGCCGGTGGACCGCGGTCAGCCGCGACGCCCGCTACCTGGCGACGATCGTCGACCGCACGGTGCGGATGGTGCAGCGCGACCGCAACCACCCGTGCGTGATCGCGTGGTCGCTCGGCAACGAGTCGGGCACCGGGCCCGCCCTCGACGCCGCCGCCGCGTGGGCGCGCCGGGTCGACCCGGGCCGGCCGGTCCACTACGAGGGCGGCTTCTCCGGCGACCTGTTCGCCGCCGCGCCGACCAGCGACATCGTCTGCCCGATGTACGCCTCGGGCGAGGAGATCGAGGAGTGGTCGCGACGGGCGGCGGACCCCCGCCGTCCGTTGATCCTCTGCGAGTACAGCCACGCCATGGGCCAGGCGGGCGGCCTCGACGCCTACTGGTCGCGCTTCGGCGAGCTCGACGGCCTCCAGGGCGGGTTCGTGTGGGAGTGGTGCGACCACGGGCTCCGTCGGCGGGAGGCCGACGGCACCGAGTGGTTCGCGTACGGCGGGGACTTCGGCGAGGAACGCCACGACGGGCGCTTCGTGTGCGACGGGCTCGTGTCGCCCGACCGGGTGCCGCACCCCCTGCTCGCCGACCTGGCCGCCCACGCCGCGCCGGTGTCGGTCACCGTCGACGACGGGGGACGGCTCGTCGTCTCGAACCGCCGGTGGTTCTCCGACCTCGCCGACCTCCGGGCCCGGTGGCGGCTCGAGGTCGACGGCGACACCGTCGCCCGCGGCGACCTCGCCCTGCCGGCGGTCCCGCCGCAGGGCGCCGCGAGGATCCCCTGGCCCGCCCCCGCCGTCGCCGCCGGGGACGCGGGGGTGGCTGAGGACGTCCGCCTGACCGTGGAGGTGCGACCGCGACGCCGCCCGGCGTGGGCGCCGCCCGGATGGGTCGCGGCGCGGGTCCAGGTCGAGGCCCCGCGCGGTGGACGCGGTCGGCGGGCCGCGCCCGCCGGCGCGGCACACCGATCGCGCGCGAAGGCGGCGCTGCGGACCCGCGGGTCGGCCGTCGTCGACGAGGCCGACGGCCTGACCGTCGGCGGGGTCGCGCTCGGCTGGCCCGCGGCGTCGCTCTGGCGGGCGCCCACCGACAACGACGACCCGCCGCCCCCCACCGAGATCCCGCCGATCGCCGACCGCTGGCGCGCCCACGGCCTCGACCGGCTCGCCCCCGTCGATCTCGACGTCCGGCGACGGGGCGAAGCGATCGTCCGCCGCGCCCTCCTCGCCGCGCCCCGCGGCTCCGGCGGCTCCGGCCGCCCCGTGGACGAACCCGACCGTCCGATCGTCGAGCACCGCCGCACGGTGACCGTCGAGGGCGGGGTCGCCCGGATCGACGAGCGCATCGTCGTGCCCCGCGAGGTCGAGTCGGTGCCGCGGGTCGGGGTGGCGTTCGCCCTTCCCACGGACTTCGACGAGCTGACCTGGTACGGCCTCGGACCCGGCGACGCCTACCCCGACCGCCGGGCGGCGGCGCGCGTCGGGCGCTGGTCGGCGTCGGTCGCCGCCACGACCGTGCCCTTCGTCGTGCCCCAGGAGCACGGCCTCCGCCTCGACGTGCGCTGGGTGGCGATCGGCGGTCCCGACGTCGCCCTGCTCGTCGTCGGCGACCGGCCGCTGGCGGTGTCGGCCCTCCCCCACTCGGCGGCACAGCTCACCGCGGCAGGCCACCCCCACGAGCTGGCCGCCCGCACCGGCACCCACGTGCACGTCGACGTCGCCCACGCCGGGCTCGGCACCGCCGCGTGCGGGCCCCCGACGGCGCCCGCCCACCGGCTGGGACCGGGCACCTACCGCTGGACGTGGTGGGTCGCCGCCGTCGCCGCGGGCGCGGCCCGACGGGCCACCGCCGCGGCGGTGGACCTCACGGTCGGCCGCTGACGTCCCAGAGGTGCGCGGCGCTGGACCTCACGGTCGGCCGCTGACGTCCCAGAGGTGGTGGATCGGGTCGTGGATCATGTAGCGGGCGAGCGTGTCGACGGTGAACACCGACCCGTTCGACCGGCGGCCCGGCCGCTCCCACTGGTCGTCGGTGACGGCGTCGAGGCGGGCCGCCATCGCGGCGGCCGCCGCCACCAGGGCCGGCACGACGGCGTCGGGATCCTGTTCGGCGTAGCGGTCCTCGACGGCGGTCGCGTCCTGGTCCCAGTTCTCGAACAGCGGGTCGTCGGTGTCGAGCATCGAGGCGGTGCGGGCGTCGAAGCGGAGGAACACGTCGCGCACGTGGCACGCGTACTCCAGCGGTGACCACGTCGCCGGGTCGGGCCGGGTCGCGGTGATGCCGCCCTCCGCGTGGAGCGTCGCCCAGTCCCGCGCGCAGTCGCGCACCAGCGGCGCCACCGCCGCGGGGTCGAGGTCGGACGCGTCGAACCCGCACTCCGGGCAGCGCTCGACCAGCACCCAGGTCCAGTCCTTGTCGTCCGGGACGATCGCCATCCCCGCACGCTAGGTGTTACATCCGGGGTCAGACCCCAGATGTAACAGAAGCCCGTTGTTACATCTGGGGTCTGACCCCGGATGTAACGGTCACGCGTCGCGGAGGGCGGCGGCGGCCGCGGCGGGCTCGACCGGGTTGAAGTAGACGCCGCTGCCCAGCTCGCCCGCGGCGACGAAGCGGGGCGTGCCGGGGCGCCGCAACAGCGGGGCGACGTGGGCGTGGACGTGGGCCCGGGGCCAGTCGCCGCCGTCGGTCGGGCGCTGGTGCCACCACCACATGTACGGCATCGGCGCGTCGAAGAGCCGGTCGAGGCGGCCGAACAGGTCGACCAGCAGCGCGGCCAGCGCCGGCCACGACGGCTCCGCGTCGGGCAGGTCGCCGACGTGGTCGCGCGGCGCGATCACCAGGCCGTACGGCCACGACGCGGCGGCCGGCACCCAGGCCCGCCACCCGTCGTGCCCGGCTACGA
>JAAYBP010000243.1 GCA_012730075.1 Acidimicrobiales bacterium
CCGGACCTCGGCGGAACGACTCCGAGGACGGCCGTAGGATCGGCGGGGTGATCACGCGCCTCGGGTACAACCTCGGGCTGCGCACCGGCGAGGTGCCGGCCGCGACCGAACACCTGCACCGCGAGGGCTGGGCGGTGCTGCGCGCGGCGATCGACGACGACCTCCTCGACCGGTTGCGGGCCGACATGCTGCGGCTGTTCGACGGTCCGCCCGACGACCGCAGCGGTCCCGGTGGCCCGGACCAGTTCCGGCACAACGTGGTGGCCCGGTCCGCCGTGGCCCGGGAGGTGCTCGCCCGCCGGGAGATCCTTGACGTCGTCGAGCCCCTCCTCGGCGAGGACTGCCACACGATCTGCGCTCCGGTCTGGCGGATCCCGCCGGTCGGGTTCGAGGGCCAGCCGTGGCACACCGACGCCGGCCCGCACCTGCCCCGCCCGCCGGGGGTGCCGTGGGACGACCGCATCCCGTACCCGGTGTTCGTCGTGGCGGTGCACGTCCTGATCGACGAGCTGACCGAGGCCGACGGCGCGACGGCGGTCATCCCCGGCACGCACCGCTCGGGCCAGCCGGTGCCGTTCGACCGGATGTTCGAGCTCGAGCTCGACCACGACGGCGTCGGACCGCTGCTCCTCACGGGCGAGCCGGGCGACGTGATCATGTTCTGCTCCGACATCTGGCACCGCGGGCTGCCGTCGGGGGAGGGGGCGACGGGTCGCTTCTTCCTCCAGTCGCACTACGCCCGGCGTGACATCGCCCAGCGGCTGGAGCTGACCGCCCACGTGAACCACCTGCCCGACGACGTCGTCGCCTCGTTGTCGGGTCGGGACGCGACGCTCTTCGGCATCCATCCGCCCTTCTTCTACGACGGCTGACCGCGTGGCGACCCGACCCGACGTGCTGATCGTCCTGACCGACCAGCAGCGACCCGACTCCATCGGCGCGTACGGCCAGGCGCTGCCGACCTCGCCGACGCTCGACGCCCTCGCGGCCGACGGCACCGTGTTCGACTCGGCGTTCACCGTGCAGCCGGTGTGCGGACCGGCGCGGGCGGCGATCCAGACCGGGATGCTCCCCACCGACGTCGGCTGCTGGCGCAACGGGCTGGCGCTCCCCGACGGCGTGCCGACGATGGCGTCGCGGCTCGCGGGGCTCGGCTACCGCACCGGGTACGTCGGCAAGTGGCACCTGGCGTCGAACCGGGGACCGTCGTTGCCCGCCGACCGCACCGCGGCCCGCTACGAGCGCAAGCCGGTGCCGCCCGAGCGACGCGGCGGTTACCGCGACGCGTGGGTCGCGGCCGACGCCCTGGAGCTGACGTCCGGTGCCTACCGCGGGCACCTGTTCGACGAGGACGGCGACGAGGTCCGCATCGAGGGGTACCGGGTCGACGCGGTGTCGGCGATCGCGGCGGACCGGCTCGAACGGCTGTGCCGCGACGAGAGGCCCTTCCTCCTCTTCGTCTCGCACCTCGAACCGCACCACCAGAACGACCGGTTCCGCACGATCGCACCCAAGGGGACGGCCCGGACGTTCCGCGGCTTCGACGTACCCGGCGACCTGCGCGGCACGCTCGGCGACTGGCGGTGGAACTTCGCGGCCAGCCTCGCCTGCGCGGCCGCCATCGACTCGGGCCTCGACCGGCTGCTCGACGTGCTGCGGGACCACGGGCGGTTCGACTCGACGATCAAGGTCTTCTCCAGCGACCACGGCAGCCACTTCCGCACCCGAAACCTCGAGTACAAGCGGAGCCCGCACGACGCGTCGATCCGGATCCCGCTGGTCGTGAACGGTCCCGGGTTCGGCGGGGGGCGGAGGTCCGACCGCCTCGTGACCCACCTCGACCTGCTGCCGACCCTCCTGGCCGCCGCCGGCGCCGACCCCACGGGCGCCGACACCGGGGGAGCGGGCGGGCCCGACGTCGGGGCGGAGGGCCTGCGAGGGCGACCGCTCCAGGAGGCGGTCGACGGCGGCGGCTGGCGGGACGAGGTGCTGGTGCAGATCAGCGAGTCGCAGATCGCGCGGGCCCTGCGAACCCCGACCCACACGTTCTCCGCCGCGGCACGCGGGGTCGATCCGCTCCGGGGCCACCGTCGACCGCGGGCCGACGAGTACCGCGCCACGCACCTCTACGACCTGGTGGCCGATCCCCACCAACGCCGCAACCTGGCCCGCGACCCCTCCGCCGCGTCGCTCCGGGCGGAACTGGCCGATCGCCTCGCCAACGCGGTCGAGGCCGCCGAGGGCCGCCGTCCCGCGATCGCCGCCGGCTGAGCCGGTCCCTCGCCCGTCCGGGCTCAGCCCAGGCGGGTCAGGATGTTGCGGGTGATGCGCTCGACGCGTGGCTCGCGGGCGGCGAGGCCGTGGGCCCAGTCGGTCGACCCGGACGTCACGACCGTGGCCCCGGCGTCGTTGGTGTAGGCCCCGAGGACAGCGTGGCCGTGGCGGATCCGCTCCATCGCCTCGGGCTCGCGGGTGCCGAACACGCGGGCGGCGATGTACTCGAGCTCGCTCGGCTCTCCGGGCTTCGGCGGGCGGGGCGCCGTCTCGCGGGTGAAGTGCTGGGTCGGACACGTACCGAGGATCTCGAAGGTCGCCGGGGTCCCGTCCTCGCCGGTCGGGTAGGGCAGGCCGTCGCGGTAGGTGAACGTGCAGCCGTCGCACTCGTAGCCGACGACCGTCGCGGCCGCGCCCAGGACGTCGCCGTAGCCGAGGCCGGTGCCCTCGAAGATCCAGTGCCCGGGCCGGTGCACCGTGTAGCCGCCGAGCCCATCGGTGACGTTGCGTCCGATGCGGTGGTAGCCGCCCCGGGTGAAGGTGACGCCGGTCATGTGGTTCTCCGGGCGGGCGACGATCACGTCGGACCAGAACGTGGTGACCTCGGCCTCCCGGTCGGTGCCGCGGAGCGGATCGTCCTTGAAGAAGCCCTTGTAGCCGACCATCACGTCGCGGTCGTCGCCCTCGATGCGCACCTGCCACAGCGACGTGTTCCCCGAGAGGAAGGCGGCGTTGCCACCCCGGCCGATGAACGCCTCGACCGTGTCGCGCATGCCCTTCGACCAGTACTCGTCGTGGCCGACCGACAGGTAGAGCGAGGCGCCGTCGAGCACCTCCGGGTGGTGTTCGAGGTCCGCGTTGGTGCACACGCCGACGTCGAAGCCGTGCCGTTCGGCCCAGGCGAGGAAGGGCTGCTCCCAGTCGGGCCAACCGGCGGATCCGGCCCAGCCGGACAGGTGGTTGAGCTGGAGGTAGCCGACGTGGGCGGCGTTCTGAGGGTCCGCCTCGCCGGTGCCGGTGACCCGGCGGCCCTTGCCCGGCGGCTTGAACAGGTAGCCCCGGGCCATCGGCCGTTGCATCGCCACCCGGGTGCCGCCGTTGTAGAGGTTCCGCCCGCCGAAGTCGTTGTAGGCGTGCCACGTGTTCGTGGCGAGGGCGAGGACGATCCGGGTCCCCGCCGGTGGCCGCACGACGAAGAAGGCGTGGTCGCGGCGGACCTTCTCCCCGACGTCGATCTCCAGGACGACCTCGTAGTAGCCCGACCGCCACGCCGGATCGACGTCGATCGTCGTCGCGGCCGGCCAGCCGCAGCCGGAGGCGGACGCGTCCTTCGGCGTCTCGTGCTCGTCCGCCGAGACCGACCCGTCCCGCCACACGACCACGCGCTCCGCTCCGACGCGGGCGACCTCCACCCGCACCGGCCGACCGCCCGACGACGACAGGTGCAGGTCGACGCTCCCACCGGCCGCGACCGACTGCGGCCAGCAGTACCCGGTGACCACCTCGCGCGCCACGGCCCGGGACCCTACCGGCGCCACCCTCGACCGACCGGCGACCGGGTCCCGCCCTCGGTGAAGTGGCGCGCGTTTCCCGCCGTGGGCGGCGGGTTCCGCGCGCCACTTCGGGGGAGGGAGGGTC
>JAAYBP010000244.1 GCA_012730075.1 Acidimicrobiales bacterium
GACCGTGCGGGCGCTCATCTCGACCCACTCCACGGCTTACCTCCGCTTCTTCTTCTTCTTCGATCGGTTCTGGTTGCTGGGCGCCCGGGTGGGCGCCTGGCGGTTCGGGGACCGCTTGGTGGCGGTGGCGCCTCCCGACGACCCGCCCTTCCCGCCCTTGGTCTCGCCGCCCCTGGTCTCGGTGCCGCCGGAGTCGGCGGGTCCACCGCGGGCGATCGACCTGATCTGGTCGAGCAGACCGCCGGTCTCCGGCGGGGGCGCGGGCTCGTCGCCCCCGTCACCCAGCTTGCGGCGGAGCTGGGCCTCCCGCTCGGCCTTGGCCTTCTCGCTGTACATCGTCCGGGTGATGAAGCCCTGCTGGCCGATGCGGTACACGTTCGAGACCACGAAGTACAGGACGAGACCGGCCTGGAGGGTCAGGGAGAACACCGGCAGGAAGAACGGCATGATCTTCATCAGCGCCTGCTGCTGCGGGTTGATCGCCGCCTGCTGACCCGAGTTGCGGGCCATGATCTGGCGCTGCTGGTACCAGGCGGTGGCCGCCACCACCAGCACGAGGATCAGGTACGGCAGGGCGGCGACGAGGCCCTCGCTCAGCCGGCGGGTGAACCAGTCGGCCAGGTCGAGGCCGAGGAAGCGCATGTGCCGCGACTGGCTGAGGTCGTGGTACAGGTTCGAGCCCTGGTCGACGTACTTGGGGTCGAACGTGCCGAACGTCGGGTGCACGCCACCCCCGGCGGGGTCGCGGACGTAGTTGCCGACGGCGACGCCCATGTCACGCCCGTAGGGCTGGTGCCAGGTGAGCCCCTGGAGCACCTGGTAGAGCACGAAGAACACCGGCATCTGCACCAGCAGCGGCAGGCAGCCGCCGAGCGGGTTGATGTCGTGCTCCTTGTAGAACGCCATCATCTCCTCGTTGAGCTTCTGGCGGTCGTCCTTGTACTTCACCTGCAACTTGCGCAGCTCGGGCTGGAGCTGCTGCATGGCGATCATCGAGCGGGTGCTCTTCAGGGTGAGCGGGGTGACGATCACCATCACGCCCAGCGTCAGGAGCATGATCGACAGGCCGTAGGACCCGGTCAGGTCGTAGAAGTACGCCAGGGCCGACGCGATCGCGTCGAAGAAGAAGTCCATCAGGGGGTCCGATCAGGGCGGGACGGGCCGGCGAGGGCGGGGCCGGCCGGACGGGACGGGCGCTCGGGCACGGGATCCCACCCGTGCCCGCCGAGGGGCTGGCACCGCGACAACCGGCGGATCGCGAGCCACGTGCCCCGACCGGCGCCGTGGACCTCGATCGCCTCCACCGCGTAGGCGGAGCACGACGGTTCGTAGCGACAGGGAGAGGGCCGACCGGCGCGGGCCCCCTGGTAGAGGCGCACGGCCCCGGTGAGCAGGCGGGCGGCGCGGCCCGGTGACGCGGTCACGGCCGGTCCGCCCCGACGGCGCGGGCGACCGCCTGCCCCAGGTGTCGGCGGACGTCGTCGAACGGGGCGGCCGCGACCGGCGCGGCCGCGCTCACCAGCAGCGCGCCGGAGGGCAGGGTTCCGGTGAGGGCCAGCTCGTCGACGAGGGGCCGCAGCCGCCGGCGGATGCGGTTGCGCACGACCGCGGTGCCGGTGCGCTTCCCGATCGCGTACGCGACGAGGCAGCGGTCCTCGCCCGCGACGGGGAGGTAGCGGACGGTCACCGGGCCGGATCGGCCCCGGCGACCCGCCTCCCGAACGCGGAGCAGGGTGGCGCGGTCACGCAACGGGGCGATCAGGCGGACAGACGCGCGCGGCCCTTCTGGCGGCGGCTGCGCAGCACGGCGCGACCGGCGCGGGTCGACATCCGCTTGCGGAAACCGTGCCGCTTCGAGCGGCGACGGACGTTGGGCTGAAAGGTGCGCTTCACTGCTCTCCTCCTCGGACACCGCGACCTCCACGCCCGACGCCGCCGAAGCGGCGCCGTCGATCCCCGGCCGCCGCGGCCATCCGGCCCCGGGGCCGACCCGATCGTCGGGCAGGCGCGGGTGCCCCGTGAGTCCACGGGACCGGGGGACACGCTAGAGGGCGCCTCCCGCGCCGGGCAACACGGCTCCCCCGACGGTGGCCCGACGCTCTCACCAGCGGCGTTGCGTCCTCTTGCACGCGCCCCGATCGACGGTGGTACGGTCGCCCTCCCGGCGCCCCGGCCCCCCCGGTCATCGGCGCTCGGTGCCACAGACGACGACCCCACGCCTCTCGCGAGGCGCTTGCTGGCGTTGTCCACATCTGTGGATTCCCGTGTGGACGAGGGGAAAGCCGGAGGATCTCTCGTGGAGGCAGCCGACCATCTGTGGGGCGCCTGCTGCGACTTCCTCCGGGATCAGGTCAGCGACGGGGTCTGGCGCTCGACGTTCCAGGGGATCCGGGCGGTCGACGTCGACGACGAGCGTCTGGTCGTCTCGGTACCGAGCGGCGTCGTCGCCGACCGCATCTACGGCCGCTACCGCCCACTGGTCGACGAGGCCCTCCTGTCGGTCCACGGCGACCCCCTCGACCTGGTGGTCGAGGTGCACGCCCCCCCGGCCGACGCCGACGGCCCCGAACCGGGCGCGGACGACCACGAGATCACCGAGGGTGACGGCGCGACGACCGCGCGGACGGCGCGGACGCCGGTGAGCGAACCGCTGCGGCTCCGCGAACCCGAGTCCGGGAACGGCGCCGACGCGGTCGATCCGCTCTACACGTTCGACGACTTCGTGATCGGCCAGTCCAACCGCTTCGCGTTCGCGGCGTCGATGGCGGTGGCCGAGACCCCCGGCCGCGCCTACAACCCGCTCTTCATCTACGGCGACGCCGGGCTCGGGAAGACCCACCTGCTCCAGTCGATCCGCGCCTACGTCGGGCTCAACTACCCGAACAAGGTCGTCCGCTACGTGTCGACCGAACGGTTCCTGAACGACTTCATCGAGGGCATCCGCCTGAAGACGATGAACGAGTTCAAGCGGCGGTACCGCGAGCTCGACGTGCTGCTGGTCGACGACATCCAGTTCATCGAGGGCGCCGAGCGGTTCCAGGAGGAGTTCTTCCACACGTTCAACGAGCTGCACGCCCGGCGCAGCCAGATCGTGCTGACCTCCGACCGCAGCCCCGACGCCATCGCCACCCTCGAGCACCGGCTCCGCAGCCGGTTCCGCATGGGACTGATCACCGACATCCAGCCGCCCGACGTCGAGACCCGCCTCGCCATCCTCAAGAAGAAGGCCGAACGGGCCCCGATCCAGGTCCCCGACGACGTCCTCGAGTTCATCGCCACCCACATCTCGGACAACATCCGCGAGCTCGAAGGCGCCCTGACCAGGGTCTCGGCCTACGCCGCGCTCTACCAGCGCGACCTGGGCGTCAGCCTCGCCGAGCAGGTGCTGTCCGACATCCTCGGCGAGAGCCAGAGCCGCACGGTCAGCGTGGCGACGATCCTCGACAAGGTGTCCCAGCGCTACGGGTTCAGCGTCGAGGAGATCACCGGCAAGAGCCGCCGCCGGCCACTCGTCACCGCCCGCCAGGTCGCGATGTACGTGATCCGCGAGCTGACCGACCTCAGCTACCCGGCGATCGCCCGGGAGTTCGGCGGCCGCGACCACACCACCGTCATGCACGCGGTCAGCAAGATCGAGAACCTGATGGCGGAGCGCAAGCCCATCTTCCACCAGGTCCAGGCGCTGCTCCAGGAGCTCCGGAAGGGCGTCGATTGACCGCCCGTGGGACCCGGCGGACCACCGCCGCGGGCCGGTCCGGTCGGCGCGGGGGCGCGCTGGTGTTCTGCACAGGTGTGGACGAACGTGTGGACCTGCCGTGGACCAGCGTGTGGGTCGACGGGGGACGCGAGGTGGACGCGATGTCGATGGCCGGGGGCCCGCGGTGGACACCCGTCGGTCCATCCGCGCCGACCACCCACGACCTGTGGAACGCTGTGGACGTCTGTGGATCACCGACACCCGGTCTGACCTGCGCAGACGCCGGTTCGTCCACGTTCCACAGCCACCCCTACCCCTATTACCCGAATGAAGATCCGGTTGTGGGAGTCCTCGATCCCGACCCCCGACCCTCCGCCGGACGGCGGGGAGAAAGCGAGCACCGTCGGTGAAGTTCCGTTGCGAGCGTGATGACCTGGTCGAGGCCCTCGGCACCGCCGGGCGGGCGGTGGCCAACCGCGGCGGGGCCCTGCCGGTCCTCTCGGGGGTCCGGATGGAGCTGACCGGCTCGCGCCTCCAGCTCACCGGCAGCGACCTCGACCTCACGATCGCCGTCTCGGCCGAGGTCGGCGGCGAGACCGACGGCGTGGCGGTGGTGCCGGCCAAGATCGCGTCGGACGTGGTGCGCTCCCTCGATGCCGGCAGCGTCGAGGTGCTGGTCGAGGGCGACGAGGCCCAGATCAGCTCGGGCCGGTTCTCGTCGTCGATCCGGCTGTTGCCCGCCGACGAGTTCCCGCGGCTCGCCCCGCCCGCCGAGCGCGCCGTCACCCTCGACGCCGCCGACCTGGCCACCGCCTTGTCCCAGGTGGTGCCGGCGGCCAGCAACGACGACGCCCGGCCGATCCTCACCGGTGTGCTGATGGCGGCCGAGGGATCGGGTCTGCGCCTGGTCGCCACCGACTCCTACCGCCTGGCGGTGCGCGACCTCGAGGGCAGCGCGGTGCTCGACGAGGGCCAGAGCGTCCTCGTGCCGTCGCGGGCGCTGCGCGAGCTGGTGCGCGCCCTCGGCGAGGGCGAGGTCACGCTCCGCCTCGGCGAGCGGGAGGCGACCTTCGAGGTCGACACCATGCGGCTCACGACCCGCCTGATCGAGGGCGAGTTCCCCAACTACCGGGGACTGATCCCCTCGACGTACCCGAACCGCATGGTCGTGTCGCGCGAGGCGCTCGGCGACGCGGTGCGGCGCGTCCGCCTGATGGCCCGCGAGGCGACGCCGGTGCGGCTGACGATGAGCGACGACGGCGTCGAGCTCGACGCCGTCACCCAGGACATCGGCCAGGCCAGCGAGGCGGTCGACGCGCGCTTCGAGGGCAGCGAGCTGACGGTCGGCTTCAACCCCGACTACCTCCTCGACGGCATCGAGGTCACCCCCGGCGACGAGGTCGCCCTGGAGACCACCGACGCCAACAAGCCGGCGGTGCTGCGGGCGATCGGGCGGGAGGACTTCCTGTACCTGCTCATGCCGGTGCGCATCTGACCGCCCACCCGGGGTCGACCGTCCGGTGCTGTTGACGCGGGTCTGGCTGACCGACTTCCGCAACTACGCCTCGGCCGAGCTCGAGCCGGCGCCGGGCCTGACGGTGATCGTCGGCGCC
Organism: Acidimicrobiales bacterium; assembly: GCA_012730075.1. Classification (GTDB taxonomy): domain Bacteria; phylum Actinomycetota; class Acidimicrobiia; order Acidimicrobiales; family Iamiaceae; genus Iamia. Next base: position 5,311 of record JAAYBP010000244.1, read on the forward strand.
AACGGCCAGGGCAAGAGCAACCTCCTGGAGGCGGTCGGCTGGTTGGCCGGCCTGCGCTCGTTCCGGGCCGCCCCCACCGAGGCCCTGGTACGGGTGGGTGCCGACCAGGCGATCGTCCGCGGCGAGGCCGACCGCGCCGGGCGGGCGCTCCTGATCGAGTGCGAGATCTCACGGACCGGGCGCAACCGGACGCTGGTCAACCGCCAGCCGGTGCGCCGGACGCGCGACGCGCTCGACCACCTGAGGGCGGTCAGCTTCGCCCCCGACGACCTGGAGCTGGTCAAGGGGGGCCCGGCCGAGCGCCGCCGCTATGTCGACGATCTGCTGGTCGCGGTGCACCCCCGGTACGAGACGGTCCGCAGCGACCTCGACCGGATCCTCCGCCAGCGCGCCGCGGTGCTGAAGCAGTCCGGCGGGCGGTCGTCCCCGGAGATCGAGGCGACGCTCGACGTGTGGGACACCCGCCTGGCCGCCACCGGCGAGGAACTGGCCGAGGGCCGGGCCGCGCTGCTCGCCGACCTGGCCCCGATCGTCGCCCGGGCCTACCTCGACCTGGCGGACGCGGGCGCGGTCGACGTCACCTACGCGCCGGCGTGGCGGGCCGAGGGCCTGGCCGGCGCCCTCGCCGCGGCGCGCCCCGACGAGCTGCGTCGGGGTGTCAGCCTCGTCGGGCCCCACCGCGACGACGTCGGGCTCGACCTCGACGGCCTGCCGACGCGGACCCACGCGTCGCAGGGCGAGCAGCGCTCCCTGGCCCTGGCCCTGCGCCTGGCGGCCGCCCGGCGCCTGGCGACGACGCTCGACACCCCGCCCCTGCTCCTGCTCGACGACGTGTTCTCCGAGCTCGACGACGCCCGGGGCGAGGCGCTCCTGGCCCACCTCCCACCGGGTCAGACGCTGGTCACCACGGCCACCGCCATCCCGCCCGGGAGCCGCCCCGAGCGGGTGTTCCGCGTCGAGTCGGGAGCGGTCGTGCCCGACCTCGGCTAGCAGCGCGGCCCCTGGGCCATCATGGCGGGGTGCCCCGGGACCGACGCTCCGACCGAGACGGCTCCGCACGCGGCCCGACGCCGATCGGCGAGGCGCTCGACCGCGTGCTCGCGGGGCTCGGCGCGCCGCCGGCCTCGGCCCTCGAGCGGGTGATCCGGGCCTGGCCCGACCTGGTCGGTCCGGCCGCGGCCGAGGCGCTCCGCCCCGTCGCGGTGCGTGACGGTGAGCTGGTGGTCACCGCGGACGACCCCGCGTGGGTCGGGCAGGCCCGCTGGCTGGAGGACGGCGTGGTGAGCGGCCTGGCGGACGTCCTCGGACCCGGCGTGGTGACCCGCCTGCGGGCCCGGCGACCGGCCCGCCGGAGCTAGGCGCGCCGCGGCGTCCGCGGGCTCCGGGCGCGGCCGCCCGGGCCGCCGTCGGTGCACGGCGCTGACGTACCCCCCTGGTACGATGGGGGGCATCGTCAACGCCTGTCGAGACCAGCGTCCCCACCGACCATCGGGCGGGTTCGCAGGCGGTGGCATCGAGGCCGGAAGCGGCCTCGGATCGTTCGTGAGCACGTTGCTCTCCCCGCCGTCCTGAGAGGTCGCGCCCGTGTCGACGCAGGTCACCGCCAGCTACTCCGCCAGTTCGATGACGATCCTCGAGGGGCTCGCGCACGTGCGCAAGCGCCCGGGCATGTACATCGGCGGCACCGGCGCGTCCGGGCTGCACCACCTGGTCTGGGAGGTCGTCGACAACTCGGTCGACGAGGCGATGGCCGGTCACTGCGACCGCATCGACGTCACCCTGCTCGCCGACGGCGGCTGCCGGGTCGCCGACAACGGCCGCGGCATCCCCACCGACGTCAACAAGGAGTTCAAGCTCACCGGCGTCGAGATCGCCCTCACCAAGCTCGGCGGGGGCGGCAAGTTCGGCGGCGACGGCTACAAGGTGTCCGGCGGGCTCCACGGCGTCGGCGTGTCGGTGGTCAACGCCCTGTCGAGCCGGGTGGTCGTCCAGGTCGACCAGCGCGGCAAGCGCCACGAGATCGAGTTCGCCGAGGGCGGCTCCAAGAAGACCAAGCTCGAGGTCATCGGCGACGCGCCCCGCGGCCGCACCGGCACCACGGTCTCGTTCTGGCCCGACGAGACGGTGTTCGAGACCACGGAGTTCTCCGCCCGGACCCTGCTCGAGCGGTTCCAGATGATGGCGTTCCTCAACAAGGGCCTCGAGATCCGCTTCACCGACGAGCGCGAGGGCCACGACAACGAGACGGTCACGTACCGGTACACCAACGGCATCGTCGACTTCGTGAAGCACGTCAACGCCACCAAGAACCCTCTGTTCGCGCGGGTCGGTTCGTTCGAGCAGGTCGAGGACGAGCACGAGGTCGAGGTCGCCTTCCAGTGGAACGAGGGCTACCAGACCGACGGGCTGCACAGCTTCGCCAACGGCATCGCCACCATCGAGGGCGGCACCCACGAGGAGGGCTTCCGCAGCGCGCTGACGACCGTCGTCAACAAGTACGCCAAGGCGCGGGGCCTGCTGAAGGAGAGGGAGCCGAACCTCGGCGGCGAGGACGTCCGCGAGGGCCTCACCGCCATCATCTCGGTCCGCCTCCGCGAGCCGCAGTTCGAGGGTCAGACCAAGGCCAAGCTCGGCAACCCCGAGATCAAGACCCTCGTGCAGAAGGCCACCAACGAGCGTCTGGCCGACTGGTTCGAGGAGCACCCGACCGAGGCCAACAAGATCGTCAAGAAGGGCGTCGCCGCCCAGCGCGCGCGGGCCGCCGCCCGCCAGGCCCGCGACGCCACCCGCCGCAAGTCCGCGCTCGACGGCGCCGGCATGCCCGACAAGCTCCGCGACTGCTCGAGCCGCAACCGCCACGAGTGCGAGCTGTTCATCGTCGAGGGCGACTCCGCCGGCGGCTCCGCCACCAGCGCGCGCGACCCGAAGACCCAGGCGATCCTGCCGATCCGGGGGAAGATCCTGAACGTCGAGCGCGCCCGGCTCGACAAGATGCTGAAGAACAACGAGGTCCAGGCGCTCATCTCGGCGATCGGCGCCAACTTCGGCGAGGAGTTCGACGTCGAGAAGATCCGCTACGACAAGGTGATCCTCCTCTGCGACGCCGACGTCGACGGCAGCCACATCCGCACCCTGCTGCTCACGTTCTTCTTCCGCCACATGAAGGAGTTGGTCGAGCAGCGCCACGTGTACATCGCCCAGCCGCCGCTGTACTCGACGGTGGTGGGCAAGGAGAAGGTGTACCTGAAGGACGACGCCGCCAAGGCCGCCTTCCTGGCCGAGCACCCCGACCACAAGAAGGAGTTCCAGCGCCTGAAGGGCCTCGGCGAGATGGACTGGCAGGAGCTCAAGGCCACGACCATGGACGCGGCCAGCCGCACGCTCCTCCAGGTGTCGGTCGAGCAGGCCGCCAACGCCGACCGGGCGATCTCCACCCTGATGGGCGACGACGTGGAGGAGCGCAAGCGCTTCATCCAGACCAACGCCAAGGACGCCCGCTTCATCGACATCTGAGGCGCCCGGCCACCGCCGCCGGCGCCCCCACCCGAGGACGAGAGGACCCGAGGAAGCCACCGAATGACCGACGACCAGAACCCGACCGACGAGCCGTCCGACGCCGACCTGCCCGGCTCCGCCGACAGCAGCGTGGAGCTGATCGAGATCGAGGAGGAGATGGAACGCTCGTTCCTCGACTACTCGATGTCGGTCATCGTGTCGCGGGCCCTGCCCGACGTGCGCGACGGGCTCAAGCCGGTGCACCGCCGCATCCTCTGGGGCATGCACGACGTCGGCGCCCGGCCCGACCGTCCGTTCATGAAGTGCGCGCGCGTCACCGGCGACGTCATGGGCAAGTACCACCCCCACGGCGACGGGGCGATCTACGACGCCCTCGTCCGCATGGCCCAGCCGCACTCGCTGCGGCACCCGCTCGTATCGGGGCACGGCAACTTCGGCTCGCCCGACGACGGCCCCGCCGCCGCCCGCTACACCGAGTGCCGCCTCGCCCCGCTCGCCCAGGCGATGCTCGCCGACATCGACCAGGACACGGTCGACTTCGTGGACAACTACTCCGGCGAGTTCGAGGAGCCGTCGGTGCTCCCCAGCCGGTTCCCCAACCTGCTGGTCAACGGCTCGCAGGGCATCGCGGTCGGCATGGCCACCAACATCCCGCCCCACAACCTGGGCGAGATCATCGACGCGACCACCTACCTGATCGACCACCCCGAGGCCACCGTCGACGAGCTGGTCAACGCCGGCATCGTCAAGGGCCCCGACTTCCCGACCGCGGGGCTGATCCTCGGCCGGGCCGGCATCCTCGACGCCCAGCGCACCGGCCGCGGGTCGATCCGCATGCGCGCCCGGGCCGAGATCGAGGAGAGCGGCGGCAAGCGGGGCGACCGCATCGTCGTCACCGAGCTGCCGTACCAGGTCGGCCCGCGGACGGTCCTCGCCAAGATCAGCGAGCTGGTCGCGGCCAAGGAGATCGAGGGGATCGCCGACGCCAACGACGAGTCCTCCGGTGGCGAGACGCGCATCGTGATCACGCTCAAGCGCGACGCGCCGGCGCTGATCATCCTCAACAACCTCTACAAGCGCACCCCCCTCCAGACGTCCTTCGGGGTGAACACGGTCGCCCTCGTCGACGGCGTGCCCCGCACGCTCAACCTGCGCGACGCGCTGTGGCACTACCTGGAGCACCAGGTCGAGGTCATCACCCGGCGCTCCGAGTACCGGCTGGCCAAGGCCCGGGCCCGCGCCCACATCGTCGAGGGCCTGCTGAAGGCGCTCGACCTGATCGACGAGATCATCGCCGCCATCCGAGCCTCGGCCGACAAGCCGGCGGCCAGCGCCGCGCTCCAGGCCGCGCCGTTCGAGTTCACCGAGGTCCAGGCCGAGTACATCCTCGAGATGCAGCTCCACCGCCTCACCCGGCTGGGCCGGGCGCAGCTCGAGGAGGAGATGGAGGAGCTGCGCGCCCGCATCGCCGAGCTCGAGGCGATCCTCGGCGACCGCGAGGTGCTGATGGGCGTCATCAAGACCGAGCTGACCGAGATCCGCGGCAAGTACGCCGACGACCGTCGCACCGAGATCACGTTCGACCCGGGTGACATGAACCTCGAGGACCTCATCGACGACGAGGACCTCATCGTCACCATGACCGCCAAGGGCTACGTGAAGACCGTGTCGGTCGACGCGTTCCGCAGCCAGGGTCGCGGCGGCCGCGGCGTCGCCGGCGCCAACCTGCGCGACGAGGACTACATCGCCCACATCGTCACCACCACCGCTCACGCCTACCTGCTGTTCTTCTCCAACCGCGGACGCGTGTACCGGCTCAAGGCGCACGAGATCCCGATGAAGGAGCGCACGGCGAGGGGCACCGCCATCGTCAACCTGCTGCCGCTGCAACCCGACGAGCGCATCCAGGCGATCATCGACACCCGCGACTACGAGTCGAACCAGTACCTCTTCTTCGCCACCACCGGTGGCCAGGTGAAGAAGACCCGGTTCACCGAGTACGACTCGTCGTTGAGGGCCGGGATCATCGCCATCAACCTCCGCGACGGCGACGAGCTGGTCAAGGTCATCCCGTGCAACGACGGCGACGACGTGTTCATGGTCAGCCGGGCCGGGATGACCATCCGCTTCAGCCAGGACGACGTCCGCCCCATGGGTCGCTCGGCCGCCGGGGTCCGCGGCATGCGCATGAAGGACGGCGACGAGGTCGTGAGCTGCGACGTGGCCCGCGACGACACCGCCATCCTGATCGTGACCGACGCCGGCTACGGCAAGCGCACCCAGCTCGACAAGTTCAACCAGCAGGGCCGCGGCGGCCAGGGCGTCCGGGGCATCCGCCTCACCGCCAAGAAGGGCCGGGTCGCATCGGCGTTCATGGTCGGGCTCGACGACGAGATCTTCGTGATCGCGTCCGGCGGGGTCGTGATCCGCATGGGCGTGCGCGACATCTCCTCCCAGGGGCGCGACGCCACGGGCGTAAGGGTCATGAACCTCGACGACGGCCAGACCGTCGCCGCGGTGGCCCCGGTGCTGGGCGACAACGAGACCGACGAGTGACGGCCGCGGGGCACCGCCCCGCGGCCATCACGGCCAGTGTCACTTCCCTCCGAACCCGCTTCCCCCGCAACCCAGTGACGAGGACGGGAGGTCGACGATGGTGTCGACACGAGGCGATGGCGGTCAGTCGACCCCGCTGATGGCGGCGGCGGTCGTCCTGGCCGCGGTGGTGCTGTGGATCCTCGCCGGCCGGGCCGGTGTCGCCGTCGACGCAGCGCGGGCCCGCACGGCCGCGGACGCCGCCGCCCTGGCCGGGGCGGCCGAGGGGCGACCCGCCGCCGAGGACCACGCCGGGGCCAACGGAGGCGTCGTGGTCTCGTACCGCACCGTCGACGACGACGTGGTGGTCACGGTCCGGGTCGGCGAGGCGAAGGCGACGGCGCGGGCCCGGCGGACGGGGGAGTGGCCCACGGGATGACGGCGGGGCGGCGACCGGCATCCCTTACACTTGCTCCTCGTGTCCAACGACGCCGGGCCCCCGCCCGACCCCGCCCGACGGGCCGCCGCCCAGCGCGCCGCCCGCCCGCTCCGGGCGGAGGCGGCCCCCGCGGGAGCGGGCGCACCCGTCCCCCCGCCCGCCGCCGCGCCGGTCGGTCGCGGACGGCGCGGCGCCCGCCGCGGTCGCCGGGTCAAGCGGGTGGTCCGCCGGGTCGAGCTCTGGTCGGTCCTGAAGGTCTCGCTGATCTTCAACGTGATCATGGCCCTGATCAGCATGGGCGTCGTCGCCCTGCTGTGGGCGCTCGGCAACACGACCGGCCTCGTCGAGGACCTGGAGGGGTTCCTGCGGAGCTCGGGCTTCGACGACTTCCGGTTCCGGGGCGACCGCATGTTCACCCAGGTCGCGGTGATCGCGTCGATCCTGGCGCTGGCCGGCACGGTCATGAGCGTCCTGATGGCCGCCCTGTTCAATCTGATCAGCGAGATGACCGGCGGGGTCCAGTTCGTCGTGATCGAGGAGGTCGCGCCCGCCGTGGCGCCGGCGCCGGCGGTCCGCCCGGTGCCCGTCTCGGTCCCGACCGCACCGCCCCCCGCCCGCCCCGCGCCGGTGGCGGCGTCGACCGCGCCCGCCCCTGTTCCCCCGGCTTGACGGGTGGCACCGATCCGAGAGCGACGGATAGGGTCACCCGACCCGGGGCTATAGCTCAGTCGGTTAGAGCGCACCCCTGATAAGGGTGAGGTCGCTGGTTCGATTCCAGCTAGCCCCACGCAGGCCCCCGAAGCATCGAGACCCGTGGAGTCCACCATCTTGACCCTCCTCCGTCGTGCGCTGGTCGCCCTGGGCCTGGCCGGGCTGGTCGCCGCCTTCGTGCGGCTCCGGGGGTCGGGCGGCACGCCGCCGCAGACCGGCGGATGGCGGGAGCTGTCCGGACCCGACCTGCGCTGATGCGGGCCGCCGTCCTCGGCGTCGGAGCGCTGGGCGCCCGGGCGGCCCGCCAGCTCGCGTCCACTCCCGAGATCGACCAGGTCGTCCTGCGCGACCCGTCCGCCCGGCGGCTCGACGAGGTCGCGCGATCGCTCGGGCCCGTGGCGGTCGCCGAGGACGTCGACGACCCACCGCCGGACGCGGACGTGGTCGTGATCGCGTCGCCGGCGGGTGGGCACGCCGAGGTGGCGCTGCCGCTGGTCGAGCGGGGCATCCCGGTCGTGTCCAGCTCCGACTCGGTCGAAGACGTGCGGGCCCTGCTCGACCTGGCCCCCCTGGCCGAGGCGCGGGCAACCACGATCGTCGTCGGCGCCGCCTTCTCGCCGGGTCTCTCGTGCCTCCTGGCCCGTCACGCCGCCGACCGCCTCGACGAGGTCGACGAGATCCACGTCGCCCGGTTCGGCACCGGCGGCCCGGCGTGCGCCCAGCAGCGCCACCGGGCCCTCCGGGGCACCGCGATCGACTGGCGCGACGGCGGTTGGACCCACCGACCCGCCGGATCGGGTCGCGAGCTGTGCTGGTTCCCCGACCCCGTCGGCGCCGCCGACTGCTACCGGGCCGCGCTCCCCGACGCGCTGCTGCTCGTCAACGCGCTCGGTCCGCTCGACCGGGCCACCGCCCGCCTGGCCGCCACGCGCCGCGATCGGCTCACGTCGCGCTTCCCGATGCTGCGACGGCCCCATCCCGAGGGGATCATCGGAGCGGCGCGCGCCGAGGTCCGGGGCCGGATCGACGGAAGGTCCGAGACGGTCGTGCTCGGGGCGTTCGACCGGCCCGCGGTGGCCGGCGGCGCGGTCGCCGCGGTGGCGGCGGTCGCCCTGGCCCGCGGGGACGAGGCGTTCCCGGGGCCCGGCGCCTGGGGGCTCGCCGCGTGCGGGTCGGCCCGTGACCTGCTCGCCGACCTGGCCACCCGCGGGGTCAAGGCGGCGGCATTCACCGGCTGAGCGCGCCCGACCGTTACCCTCGCCCGAGGCGGGATGGGCCGGACGACCCTTGTCCGTGGTCATCCGCACACATAGAGTGACCTACCTGTGACCGAAGTCCTGGTTTCATGGGCCGAACGGATCATTTGGGGTCCGGTCGGGTTGATGTGCACCGGGCAGGACCGAAATGGGGATCTGGGATGAGGCACGGGATGAACGGAGGGGTGGATGCCCGTCGAGTGCGAAGCTGAGGTTCACCGACTGATCGAGGAGCACCTGCCGTTGGTACGGCACGTCGTGTTCCAGGTGGCGGTGCACTTCCCCCGTCACGTCGATCGCGAGGAGCTCGCCACCGCGGGCGCCCTCGGGCTCGTCGAGGCGGCCCGCCGCTACGACCAGGCGCGGGGCGTTCCGTTCGACCGCTTCGCCGCCCAGCGCATCCGCGGCGCGATCCTGGACGCCGTCCGGGCGGCCGACTGGGCGCCGCGCTCGGTGCGCACCCTGGCCCGCAAGCTGGAGCAGGTCGAGCAGCAGCTCGCTACCAAGCTCGGCCGGGTGCCCAACGCGCACGAGAAGGCCGAGGCCCTGGGCATGGAGCCCGACGAGCTGCGCCGGCTCCAGGACCGCATGTTCCGCTCGGTCGTGCTTGCCCTCGAATACGAGGTCGCCGACGACGACGAGGAGCTGACGCTCGTCGACGTGCTCGCCGACGACCACAACCGCGAGCCGTCCGAGGAGCTCGAGAACCGCGAGCTGCACTCGTACCTCCGCGACGCGGTCGGCCTCCTACCCGAGCGCCACCGGCTCGTGATCGTCGGGTACTTCCTCGAGGGCGCCAAGTCCCAGGAGCTGGCCCAGCTCCTCGGCGTCACCGAGTCCCGCATCTCCCAGCTCCGGTCCGAGGCGCTGGCGATGCTCCGCGACGGCATCGAGGCCCAGTACGAGCCGGCGCCGGCCGAGGAGCCCACCGGGCGGGTCGCCCGGCGCAAGGCCGGCTACGCGTCGGCCATCGGCGATGCCTCGGCCTGGAGCGACCGGCTCACCGCCCTCGCCACCAGCTGAGTCCCCTGCGCTCCTCAGCGCAGGAAGGCGAGCAGGGCCGGGATCCGCAGCCGACCGGCGGCGGCGATCACGTCGTGCAGCAGGCACTCGATCGCGACCGGCTCGATCGCGTCGGCGGTTCCGGGCGCCCGCAGCCGGGCGACCTCGGGGGCCATCACCGCCGCCCCGCCGCCGGTGACGAGCGCGGCGTCGGCCGCGGCCAGGACCGGCTCGGGCCGACGGGGACCGACCGTGCCGGTGCGGGCCAGCTCCGCCAGGCCGTCGCGGCCGTGCTGGGCGATGCGGTGCGCGGTGACCTCGATCTCGGTGACGACCGCGGAGAGGTCGTCGTGGTGGTCGCGCAGGATCGTCGACCAGGGGCGGGGAGCGACGGCGGCGACCTCCCGCAGGGACGGCACCCCGCGGGCGCCCTTGAGGTTGAGTCGGGCCACGTCGGCGGCGCGGGCGAGGTCGACCTCGCGGACCTTGAGGCGGGCCCGGTCGAGGTCGCGCAGGGCCCAGCCCAGGAAGCGGGCCTCGCCCGCCTCCACCATGAGGTCGAGGGCTACGTAGCGGAACCGCAGACGCTCGAGCAGATCGCGCTCCACCTGCAGCCGTCCCGCCAGGTCCCCCCAGAAGTCACTCCCCGTTCCCGTCATCCGACCACCCATCGGCCCCATCCCCCATCGGTTGAGCACTCTGCGTGACCAATGCGAGCGATCCGTCGGATCGCGGCGGGGGATGGGCCCTGGCTCCCGTTCCACCGCAGACCCCTGTGCACGGGCCTCAGTCTGACGCGCCGGGGACCTCCGGTGGCGGATCCACCCGCTGGGCGGCGAGGGCGCCGGATCGTACGACGAGGGTGGCCGCGGCGACCGTGGCACCGAGGGCGACGGCGACCGCGGCCCGGTCGAGCGCGGGGTCCAGCGTGGTGGGCAGGACCGCGGTCCACAGGTGGGCGAGCCGCACCAGGGCCCACCCGCCGGCCGCCGCCGCGCCGGCGAGGGCGGCGACCGCTCGCAGCACCCGGCCCCGCTGCATCACGGCGATGACGCCGGCGATCACGGCGACGACCGGGAGCACGACCACCAGCGGTGACGTGGGCGCCCCGGGCGGGTCCGCCCCGCGCTGGGCCCATGCGGCGGCGACGGCGAACACGCCCGAGGCCAGCACGGCGGTGCCGGCGGCCGACACCGGCTCGATCAGACGGGTCAGACCGAGGACGACCGCCGCGGCCACCACGGCGGCGAGGGCGAACCACGGCAGGGGTGACGGGGCGGCGAGCAGCACGTACCGACCCTGGACCTCCACCTCGGTGCCGTCGACGACGATCGGCACCGTCCAGCGCAGCCCGTCGCCGCGGCTGGCGTGGTCGGGTGCCGGGTCGCCCGAGCCCATGTAGTGCACCCGGTGGTCGTGCCAGGCCCACCGGCCGTCGGTGGCGACCACCCGCCAGGTCGGCTCGGCGTCGGCGTCGGCCGAGGTGTCGGTGCGCCCGCGCGACTGGTTGAGGTCGTAGGCGGGGGAGGAGGTGTTCTCCTCGACGGTGCCGTCGGCGGCGAAGCGCAGGTAGGGCTCGCCCGAGTAGCCCGGCACCTCGGCGGTGTGACCCGTCGCCACCTCGAGCAGGAGGAAGCCGTCCCCGCCGACGATCGACACCTCGATCCCCTCGACGTCGGGGACGATCGCGTCGACCGTCGACCGGAAGTTGGTCGGCCCCGGGGGGTCGGCCGCCGCCGGGCGGCCGCCGGCGAGCAGGGCGACGGCCGCCACGAGGAGGGCGAGCGGGACCCGGCGCCACCGCCGGGGCCGGGGTCGGGTCATCGGGCGGCGGCCGTCCCGCCCACCAGGTCGATCAGGCGTGGATGCAGTTCGGCGTTGGCGGCGATGCCGCTCCCGTTTCCGGGACCGGGCGTGCCGTCGAGCGCGGTGAACACCCCGCCCGCCTCGGCGATCACGACCGGCATCGGGGCCAGGTCGTACAGCTCGGCGCGGGGGTCGATCATGGCGTCGACCCGGCCGGTCGCGACCAGGACGTAGCCGTAGCCGTCGCCCCAGGTGCGGATCGACGCGCCCGCGGCCTGGAGGGCGAGGACGGCGGCGTCCGACCACGGGCCGAGGCCGCTGGTCGAGACGTACGCGAGGGCGGGGTCGCCGGTGCCCGCGACCCGTGTCGGTTCGCCGTTGCAGAACGCGCCGAGACCGCGCCCGGCCCACACGGTCTCGCCCAGGGCGGGGATGTTGATCGCGCCGACGGCGATGCCGTGCTCGTCCTCGACGGCGAGGAGGTTGCTGTAGAGCGGCACGCCGTGGGTGAAGGCCTTGGTGCCGTCGATCGGGTCGAGGATCCACCGTCGCCCGCTCGTGCCGGGCTTCTCGGGCTCCTCCTCGCCGAGCACCCCGTCGTCGGGGTGGCGGGCGTCGAGCTCGGCGCGGATCAGCCGCTCGGCCTCGCGGTCGGCCTGGGTGACCGGGGTGCCGTCGCCCTTGCGGTCGACCGCCAGCTCGTCGTTGCGGAACCAGCGCAGGGTCGCCTCGCCCGCCATGCGGATCAGCGCGACCGCCTCCTCGACGAGCGCGGGGTCGGCGGGCGGGGCGGGGTCGACGGTCGGTCCGGACATGGTCCGGATCATCGCACGGTGCGCGGCGGGATCCGCAGCCGGACCCGGCGGGCGGTCAGGCGAAGCGGGCCTTGTACTCGGCGCCGACGCGGATCATGCCGATCATCGCCTGGGTGGACTCGCCGGCGTCGAGGAGGCCCAGCCAGACCTCGCGCTCGGTGGTGCTCGGCGTGCGGACGAGCATCACGCCGTGGGTCCCGATCACGTGCATGAGGTTGCGCAGGCGGTTCTGGTTCTCCGGCGACTGGCTGAAGTGGATCAGCACCTTGCCCCGGGTGGTCCCGGAGGCCAGCGCCGCCAGCCAGTACTCGCGCCCGGCGCCCTCGGCGTTGCGGCCGAGGACGTTCTGGTACACGCGGTCGACGAACTCGGCGTCGGTGAGCGAGCCGTACCGGGACGTGAACTCGGGCGCCCTGGTGAACTGCTGGCCGATGCGGTCGAGCGTCCACCCGTTCCGGCGCCGGTCGAGCCAGTAGACCAAGCCACCGGAGTCGGGCAGGCGGTCGTAGGCGGCGAGGTACACGCGGGCGACGGCCTGGGTCACCGAGTCGCACTCGGCGGACTCGAGCAGGTGCGCCGCCAGCCGGTCGGGGCTCCACGCGCCGCTGTTCAGCAGGTCGCCGTAGTAGGACAGGTCGGCGGCGGACGGCGAGCGGCCCAGGAAGTCGCGGTACTGGGCGTTGACGAACGCGGTGGCGGTGGTCCACGGCGCGAACACGGCCGGGTCGACCTGCGGACGCTCGGCGGCGGGGGCCGCGTTCTGGAGCGAGACCCGCGGGTTGACCGACGCGGACGACCAGAGCCGCTGGGTCTCGCTCGAGAACGTGCCGGTGGCCGGCTTGCGGATCTCGAAGTGGAGGTGGGAGCCGGACCCCTCGGCGTTGCCGCTGTCACCGCAGTAGGCGACGAGCTCGCCCCGCAGCACCCGCACGCCGCGGGCGGCGGACTCGTTGCCGACGTACTGGCGCAGCTTCGGCGCCCACGCGTACTGGGCCAGGTTGCTGGCGTCGTCGGTGCCGGGCCGGTCGTTGTTGATGTGCAGGTAGCAGTAGAACCAACCGTCGTCGCCCTGGATGTAGAGCGAGTTGCCCGACGCCCGGTGCCGGAACTCGACGATGCGACCGTCGACGACCGACAGCAGCTTGGTCATCTTGGGGGCCATGAGGTCCTCGCCCTGGTGGGGGCGGGTGCACCCGCTGCGGCAGGCGCCGTAGGTGTCCTGGGTGCGCGTCCAGCTCGTGGCGTTGTTGGGGAAGACCGGGAACATGATCCCGCGGTCGGGGCTCTCGGTGAGGGTGGTGCCGAACGCGTCGGTGCCGGGCAGGTCGGTGGGCGCGGGGTGGAGCGGCTCGGCCAGCGAGAAGTCCGTCGACCGCCCGCCGTCGGGACCGGTCGGGTCCTGCGCGCCGACCGGCCACGAGGTGACGAGGAGCGCTCCACCGGCGGCCGCGCCTCCGATGATCACCCGGCGCCGGGACAGGGACCGGAGGGCGGGTGGGGCGGCGGGGCCGGGGCGGGACATCGGTGGGGGTCCTTCGGGGGCTCGGGGAGGGGCGACGGCGGTGACTACGGCCCCGGCGGGCGGCTCGACGCCCCGCTTCCCGGCCGTAGTGTTGCATTCAGGTTACGACGCGGCACTCCGCCGCGGAAGTCGCGATCCGGACCCGTCCGCCGCTTCTCACCCGTTCTCATTCGGACGGGCGCCGCTAGGGTGCGGGGGATGGATCCGGCCACCCTCACCCCATCGGCCGCCGACCTCGACCTTGAAGTCAGGCGTCGGGTGGTGGCGGCGGGCCAGCGCTACACCGCGAACCGCCAGGCGATCGTGGGGATCCTCGCCGGTGCCGACCGGCCCCTCACCACCGCCGAGGTCGTCGCGCGCAGCGAGGGCCTGGCGCAGAGCTCGGTGTACCGCAACCTGAGCGTCATGGAGTCGGCCGGCGCGGTCGTCCGCGTCGCCGGGGGCGACGACTTCGCCCGCTACGAGCTGGCTGAGGACCTCGCTGGGCACCACCACCACCTGATCTGCACCCGATGCGGGCAGGTCGAGGACTTCACCGTGCCGACCGGCGTCGAGGCCCGCCTCGAGGCCGCGCTCGGCGAGGCGGCCGCCGACGCCGGGTTCGAGGTCGACCTCCACCGGCTCGACCTCGTCGGCCGCTGCGCCGAGTGCCGGTGACCGGGCCGGTCCCGGAGGCGCCGGCGGAGGCCGCCCGTCGACGCACCTTCGCCATCATCAGCCACCCCGACGCCGGCAAGACCACGCTCACCGAGAAGTTCCTGCTCTACGGCGGGGCGCTGACCACCGGCGCGGGCGCGGTCAAGGCGCGAGAGGGACGCCGGGCGGTCACGTCGGACTGGATGGACATGGAGCGCGAGCGGGGGATCTCCATCACGAGCACGGTGCTCCAGTTCCCGTACCGGGACGCGGTCGTCAACCTGCTCGACACCCCCGGCCACCGGGACTTCTCCGAGGACACCTACCGGGTGCTGGCCGTCGCCGACGCGGCCGTGATGGTGCTCGACGCGGCGAAGGGCATCGAGCCCCAGACGCTGAAGCTGTTCGAGGTGTGCCGCGAGCGGGAGCTGCCGCTCGTCACGTTCATCAACAAGTGGGACCGGCCCGGCCGCGATCCCCTGGAGGTGATCGACGAGGTCGAGGCGCGCATCGGCGTCGTCCCGACGCCGGTCACCTGGCCGGTCGGCATCGCGGGCGACTTCCGGGGCGTGGTCGACCGGCGGTCGGGTGACTACGTCCGGTTCACCCGTGTCGCCCGCGGCGCCACCGAGGCCCCAGAGGAGGTGCTCGACGCCGACGCGGCCGCCGCCACCGAGGGCGACGCGTGGGCCACCGCGGCCGACGAGCTGGCGCTGCTCGGGGAGGTCGGCGCCGACCACGACCAGGAGCTGTTCCTCGCGGGGGAGACGTCGCCGACGTTCTTCGGCTCGGCGCTAACCAACTTCGGCGTCCGGCTGCTGCTCGACGCGGTCGTCGACCTCGCCCCGGCGCCGACCGCCCGGCTCGACGAGGCCGACAAGCCGCGGCCGCTCGACGCCCCGTTCTCGGGCTTCGTGTTCAAGGTGCAGGCCAACATGGACAAGGCGCACCGCGACCGCATCGCGTACCTAAGGGTGTGCTCGGGTCGCTTCGAACGGGGGATGGTCGTCACCCACGCCCGCACCCACAAGCCGTTCGCGACCAAGTACGCCCACTCGGTCTTCGGTCAGGAACGCGAGACGGTCGAGGTCGCCTGGCCGGGCGACGTCGTCGGCCTCGTCAACGCGAACGACGTGCGGGTGGGCGACACGCTGTACGTCGACGAGCGGGTCGAGTTCGCGACGATCCCGAGCTTCGCCCCCGAGCAGTTCGCGGTGGTGCGGGTGCGGGACACGGCCAAGGCGAAGCAGTTCCGTCGGGGCGTCACCCAGCTCGACGAGGAGGGCGTGGTGCAGGTGCTGCGCGACCTCGACCTCGGCGACCAGGCGCCGGTGCTGGCCGCGGTCGGGCCGATGCAGTTCGAGGTGGCGGTGCACCGGCTGGAGACCGAGTTCGGGGCGCCGGTCGAGCTGTCGCCGACCGCCTACACCGTCGCCCGAGTCACCGACGTCGACAGCACCCCGACGCTGCGGAGCATGAAGGGTGTCACGGTGCTCGAACGGGCCGACGGCACCCGGCTCGCCCTGTTCGAGAGCCGCTTCTGGCTCGATCGGGTGGCCGCCGAGCAGCCCGAGCTCCGCCTCGAACCGCTCGTCGGCAACGAGCTGGCGGGCTGAGCCGATCAGCGGCTAGCGGTCGTCGGCCTCGACGGCGTCGAGCCGGCCCTCCAGGCGTTCGAGGGCGCCGGTGACGCGGTCGACCGCCTCGCGGAGGTCGGACGCGGTGACGACGTCGCGGAGGGCGATGCGCACCGACGCCAGCTCGCGGGCGAGGTACTCGGTGTCGGCCTGGGTGCGGGCGTTCACCTCGCGGTCGCGCTCGGCCTGGTGCCGGTCCCGTTCGTCCTGACGGTTCTGGGCCAGCAGGATCAGCGGCGCCGCGTAGGCCGCCTGGGTGGAGAAGGCCAGGTTGAGGAGGATGAACGGGTACGGGTCCCAGCGCAGTGCGACGACGCCGATGTTGATGACGATCCAGACGATGACCACGACCGTCTGGCCGGCGAGGAAGCGGCCGGTGCCGAGGAAGCGGGCGATCGACTCGGAGAACCGTCCGAACGCCTCGGGGTCGTAGAAGCCGCTCCACTCCAGCCCCCGGCGGGGGCGGGACAGATCGGTGCGCCGGCGGGCCACGTCAGGTCACCGGGTCGGCGCGACGCCGGTGGCGCCGCCAGTCGTCGGGCAGCACGTGGTCGAGCACGTCGTCGACCGTCACCGCGCCGACCAGGCGGCGGGCCGGGTCGCACACCGGAACGGCGAGGGAGTCGTAGGTGGCGAGCCGCTCGGCGACCTCGCGCAGCGGCATGTCGGGGTGGACGGGCTCGGGGTCGAGGAAGGCGCACTCGTCGAGCCGGGTGCCGGGCTGCTCGCGGAGCAGCCGCTGGAACGGCACGCTGCCGATGAAGCGGCCGGTCGGCGTCGAGGTGGGCGGCTCGACGACGAAGACCTGGGCCGCCAGCTCGGCGGGCAGCTCGGGTACCCGTACGGTGGCGAGCGCCTCGGCGACGGTGGTCGACCCGGTGAGGATCACCGGCTCGGGGGTCATCAGGCCTCCGGCGGTGTTCTCGCCGTAGGCGAGTAGGCGGCGCAGCGGCGTGGAGTCGGCCGGCTCCATCGCCTCGAGCAGCCGCTGGCGCTCGGCCTCGGGCAGCCAACCCAGGAGGTCGGCGGCGTCGTCGGGCTCCATCTCCTCGAGGACGTGGGCGGCGCGGGCGAGGTCGAGGCCCTGGATCATGCGGATCTGCTCGTCCTCGGGCAGCTCCTCGAGGACGTCGGCGAGCCGGTCGTCCTCCATCAGCTCCGCCAGGCGGCGCCGCTTCGCCGGGGGCAGGGACCGGATGCGCTCGGCCACGTCGGACTGGTGCATCTCGCGCAGCTCGGCGACCTCGGCGTACTCGGGACCGACGTCGAAGTGGGCGGCGACGTCGCCCCACTCGACGACCCGGGTACGGCGGCGACGCAACGGACTCC
Organism: Acidimicrobiales bacterium; assembly: GCA_012730075.1. GTDB lineage: Bacteria > Actinomycetota > Acidimicrobiia > Acidimicrobiales > Iamiaceae > Iamia. The sequence goes on from JAAYBP010000244.1 coordinate 22,515, forward strand.
GCCCACCGAGCGCCACCGCGACCACGAACCAGTCGCCGGTGCGGGGGGACTCCTCGATCGCGGTGTCGATCACGTAGTCGTCGCCCACGCGCGTACCGACGACGTCGGCCACCGCGAGCTTCTCGCCCTCGCGCTGCTGGAACGGGTGGACGTCGATCGTCCCCGATCGCAGGCGCACCCCGGTGGTGTCGATCGTGGCGACCCGCGCCTCGTTCACGAAGATCCGGCGCCGGTCGACCGAGGCCACGAAGCCGAGCACCCGCGCCGGGGCGGAACCCGACGGGACGGTCACGACGTCGTCGACGCGCCCGATGCCGTGGCCGCCCGAGTCGAGCAGCGGTAGCCGCACCAGTCGGGACACGAAGATGGGGCCGGGCACGCGGTCACGCTACCGCCCGGTCCGCGCCCGCCCGGGGCTCGTCGGGGGAGGGCCGCCGGCGGCGTCCGGGGCGTCAGGGCCGGTTGACGTCGTCGTCGACGGCGCTGCCGGACCCGCCGGCCGCGTCGTCGTCGGGCAGCTCGAAGCCGCCGCCGGCGAGGTTGTTCTCGAGCATCTCGGTGAAGACCTCGGAGGTGACCGGCGGCGAGAACCAGAAGCCCTGCCCGAGGTCGCAGCCCATCCGGCGCAGCACGTTGATCTGCTCCTGGGTCTCGATGCCCTCGGCGACGGTGTGCACGCCAAGGCGACGCGACAGGGCGACGATGGCCTCCAGCACCGGCGTGGCCTCCCCGCCGACGATGCCGGCGACGAAGCTGCGGTCGACCTTGAGCACGTCGACGGGCAGGTCGTCGACGTAGCGGAGCGACGAGTAGCCCACACCGAAGTCGTCGAGCGCGATCTGCACGCCGAGCGCCTTGAGGGCGGTGAGGCGGCTGCGGTCGGTCTCCATGTGGTCGATGACGACCGTCTCGGTGATCTCGAGGGTGAGGGTGGAGGGGTCGAGCGCGAACTGGTCGACGACGCCGCGCACCGAGTCGATGATCGACGCCTGCTCGAGCTGGCGCACCGACAGGTTCACGCTCATCGACAGGGCGGCGTCGCCGGGGAGGCTGAGCTGCCAGGTGCGGAGCTGCTGGCACGCCTCCTCCAGCACCCACTGGCCGAGCTGCACGATGAGCCCGGTCTCCTCGGCGATGCTGATGAAGGCGTCGGGCGAGAGGCGTCCCCGGCGGGGGTGGTCCCAGCGGACGAGCGCCTCGGCGCCGGTGATGCGGCCGGTCTCGAGGGCCACGACCGGCTGGTAGACGAGGGCGAGCTGGCCGGAGGTGATGGCGCGGGCGAGGTCGGCCTTGAGCTCGAGGCGTTCGAACGCGGTGACGTGCATCGCCTCCTCGAACAGCTCGACTCGGTCCTTGCCCCGCTCCTTGGCCAGGTACATCGCCATGTCGGCGTTGCGCAGGACGACCTCGGGCGTCGTGCCCTGGTCGCCGACCGCGGCGATGCCGATCGACGCGGTGACGACGATCTCCCAGCCGTTGATGTCGAACGGCGAGCGCAGCTCGTGGAGGAGGCGGAGCGCCACGCCGACCGGGCCGAGGTCGTCCTCGGTGGGCCGGACCAGCACCGCGAACTCGTCGCCGCCGAGGCGGGCGGGCGTGGCCTCCGGCGGGAGGCTGGCGGTGAGCCGCTGGGCGACCGCGACCAGCAGCTCGTCACCGACGGCGTGCCCGAGGCTGTCGTTGACGGTCTTGAAGTCGTCGAGGTCGATGAAGAGCACGCAGGCCGAGCCGCCGTCGGCGACGGCGGTCTCCTCGACGAGCCGGGCGAAGTGGCTGCGGTTGGGGAGGCCGGTGAGCGAGTCGTGGTCGGCCTGGTGGCGGAGGGACGATTCGAGCTGCTTGCGCAGGGTGACGTCGCGGGCGTTGAGCACGACGCCCTGCACCGCGGGGTCGTGGCGGAGGTCGGTGACCGTGACGTCGAGGATGCGCGACGAGCCGTCCATGGCGATCGCGCGCAGCTCGAGGCTCTCGTCGATCAGGTCGCCCGCGGCGACGCGCAGGGCGCCGGTGAGGATCCGCTCGACCGACTGGCGCTCGTCGGAGGCGATCACCGCGGTCGCCGGCGTGTCGAGGAGCTGCTCGGGGCGGTAGCCGAGCAGGCGGGTGATCGCGGGCGACACGTAGGTGAACCGCCCCCAGTCGTCGATGACGGCGACGACGTCGGACACGTTCTGCACCAGGGCGCGGAACCGGGCCTCGCTGCGGTACAGGCGGACCTCGGCGTCCTTGCGGTCGGTGACCTCGCGGCAGTTGAGGATGACGCCCTCGAGCTCGGGGTCGTCGGTGAGGTCGCGGGCGACCGCCTCGAACCAGCGGTGGTGGCCGTCGGCGTGGCGCAACCGGACCTCGATGGGCGGGGTGAACGTGCTCGCCGCGGACCGCTCGATCAGGCCGTCGAGCAGTTCGAGGTCGTCGTCGGTGAGGTCGGCCAGCGGGCGGCCGATCAGGTCGAACGCGGTCCGCCCCAGCAGGCGCCGGACGGCGGGGGTGATGAAGGAGATCGTGCCGTCGGGGGCGACCACGAGGATCAGGTCCGACGAGTTCTCGATCATCACGCGGAAGCGCCGCTCGGTGCGCGTGCGCTGGAGCGTCTCGGCGAGCTGGGCGCTGTCGACCGCGAGGGCGAGGTTGGTCTCGAGCGTGCTCAGGGCCCGGCGGACCGGCTGGGGGAGGGCGGTCTCGGACTCGACCTGGATCGCCAGATCCGGCTCGTCGGGGCGGCCGAGCTTCACCCGGGCGACGCGGGTGTCGCGGATCGCCGGTGCCGGCTCGCCTTCGTCCTCCGCGCCACCGGCGACCCGGATCGCCGCGCCGGTGCGGTCGACCAGGAGGCCGACCGCGTCGTAGGCGGCGGCCTCCAACGAGGGGCGGTCGGCGGCGAGCAGGAGGCGGTCCGACGCCTGCCGGAGCGTGTGCTCGAGGCGGGCCGCCTCGGATCCCGCCCGGATCATCAGGGTGAGGCGGGCGAGCACCAGACCGGTGACGACGGCGGCACCCAACGCCATGACGATCAGGTCGTCGCGTCGTCCGGTGCGGGCGATGACGATCAGGGTCGCGGGAGCGACGAGCAGCGCGGCCGAGAGGATCGCGAAGCGGGCGGTGCCGACCTCGGCGGGCGGGTCGGGGTCGCGGTCGAGCAGCAGCGGCAGGCTCGGGTGGAGGAGGGCGGCGCCCATGCACGCGTACACGATCGGCGACAGGATGATCGAGGCGTCGGGTGCGACGCGGGCGGTCAGGTCGGCGGCGACGAAGGCGAGGATCCCGGCGCCCAGGAGGTACCACGCCGGGGCCTTGGCACCGGGCCCGATGGCGAGGCGCGCCCCGACCACCATCACCGCCGCGCTCAACAGGATGAAGACCCCGCTCGTGATGGTGGCGAGGACCGACTCGGGGTTCGCCTCGAGGGCGGGGGACACGGCGGGCAGCCACAGCGCCAGGCCGAGGGCGACGGCGATGATCGCGCCGTCGATCAGTCCCTCGTGGTCGGGCTGGTCGTTGCGGGCGCGCCGGAGCCGCTCGATGCCGCCGATGAGCACGACGTAGGCGGCCCCGTAGAAGAACTCGCCGATCCCGGGGTAGGGGGGTTCCTCGCCGGTGGTCAGCTCGTAGAGGACCGATGCGGTGGCGCCGAGCAGGCCCAGGGGGGCGGCGGCGATGATCTGGCGGACCGGACGGATGGCGGTGCCCCGGTTGTGCGCGAGGAACACCACGCAGCACCCGATGACCACGACCCCGGTGATGACGGCGAGCGGGGCCCGGACGGTGGGGACCAGTGCGCCGACGACGGTCGCCGCCAGGCCGGCCCCGAGGACGACCTTCCAGCCGGCGCGCCCGGTGAGCCCGCCGTCCTCGTCCTCGGACTCGCCTCCCCAGCCCCTCACCCTGCTCACCGTCCTACTCATCGGCTTCGAAACCTGGGCCTTGATGCTGTCGGACGATCCTTTGCGCCGCCGTATCGCCGACCCGGATGGGTCGGAAGACCTACATCATGGCTCGCGCAGGTCGATCACGTCGCCCCGTCGCCACGGGTCGTGCTGGTAGCAGGCGACGGCGAGGGCGCAGACGGGCTCGTCCTCGCAGGTGATCCCGGTGATCGCGAGCTCGTGCGCACCCCAGTCGCGACCGCGCGCGGCGGCGATCGACTCGAGGCTGGATTCGAGGTCGCTGCGCACCTGGTGCTCGGAGTGACCGCTGTGCTCGACGAACAGCCCCTCGCTGGTGGCGGGGTCCTGGCACCAGGCGATGCCGGCCCAGGCCTCCTCGTGGGGACGCTCGACGCGGGCGTCGGCCATGACCACGTACAGGCGGTCGCCGAAGTCGCCCGGGCAGTCGGCGGCGCCGGGCGCCCGCTCGACCGTGGTGCCGGCGGGGATGATCGAGCTGAGGATGAGCAGGTTCCGGTCGGCCACCCCCGCCGCCCGGAGGGCGGCGTCGAACGCGGCGAGCCGGGTGGGGCCGGTGCCGCGCCCGAGGCGCACGGAGATGCGGAGGGCTCCCGCGTCGGTGGCGGCCACCGTGCGGGTGTCGACGTGGAGCTCGCTCATCGGTTGGGTCTCCTCGGCGCGGTCCTCCCGCCCCGAACGGTAGGGGCCGGTCCGCCGCCGGTCGCGGATGGTGCGGGACTCGCCACGCAGGTGACGCGGCGCGACAGCCCGGCTACTCTCCGGGACCTGACTCGACCGGGTCACTTGGGATGGGATCACCGGGAAGGGTTGGTGGATCGCGATGACGATCACCATGAGCGGCGTCCACGAGTCCGTGGAGAAGGCGTGCTGGGCACCGTGGCTGCAGTTCTCGGTGGCCGAGATGGAGGCCTACGCGCGGGCCTTCCCGGAGGGCCAGATCACCTGCGTCGACGAGAACGACCGCCCCGTCGCGGCGCTGACGACGGTACGGGTCGAGTGGGACGGCGATCCCGCCTCGCTCGGGACGTGGGACGGGATCGCCGGCCGGGTGCCGGTCACGGGCACCCCGGCCCGCGCCGACGGCAACGCGATCGGGCTCCTGTCGGCCGCCGTCCACCCCGACCATCAGGGCGAGGGCCTGGCCGATCGCCTGCTGGACGGGATCCTGGCCGTCGGCGTCGAGGCGGGGGTCGATGTCCTGTTCAGCCCGTTCCGCCCGAGCGGCTTCGGTCGGTACAAGGACCGGACCGGCTCGGTCGACTTCGTCGACTACTGCGCGCAGCGCACGGCTGGAGGGCTGCCGCTCGACCCCTGGCTCCGCATCCTGCACCGGCGCGGGATGCGGTCGCTCAAGGTCGTCGAGGGCGCCATGGTCGTCGCCGTCACGCTGGACGAGCTCGACCACCACCGGCGCACGTGGCGGCGCGAATCGTGGCGCCGACTGACCGACCCGGCGGCGCTCGACCTCCTGCAGCGGCGCCACGCGGCGCTGGGGGTGGTCGATCCCGGCGAGGTGTGGGAGTGCGGTGAGACCGGCTGGTGGTTGGTCGACCACCGACGGGGCCGGGCCGAGTACGTGGAACCGAACCTCTGGGGGTGCATCCCGGTGTCGCCGGGCGCGCACGACCGGCTCCTGCCCCCGGCGTGACCCGACCGTTCGACCGCCTGCGCGACGACCTGTTCACCGCCGTCGCCAGCGTCGCGGCACCGGTGGTGCTCGTCGAGATACCCGGCGACCATCCCGTCGCCGACCTGATCCGGGCCCTCGAGCGGGCGCAGTTCCCCGACGTGGAGGCGTTCCTCACCGATGAGGTGGAGTCGCGGTGCCGCTTCCTCGCCGTCGTCGACCGGTCCGGGCCCGAACCGGCGCTCGCGTTCGCGACGCGGGTCAGCAGTCCCCGGTTCGGCCCGACACCACCGCGGCCGGACGAGACCGGCCTACCGATGCTCGACGAGGTGCTCGCGGTCAACGAGGGGATCGACGCGCCGGCGCTCGTCGCCCACTACGGGCAGCGGGGCGTCGACGTGGCGCGCTGCGTCGCCGTGGAGACGAACTTCCGGCTCGCCCCGACGAGGGACGCGCCCACCGGTCTCCGTTGGAGCGACCACGCGTACGTCGGGGTCTTCGACCTGCTGATGGAGGGCCCCCCGGGCGGGAAGGGGGTGTTCGCCCACGCGAACGAGGCGACGGTCCGCTCCCTCGGTGCGATCGACCTCACGTTCGAGGCGGTGATGGGCCGGCCGGACCTGGTGTCCCCCGCCGCGCAGCAGGGCGAGGCCGACGACCGGTACGCGCCGGGCTACATCGACCTCACCGAGCACTCCCGGCGGGTGTTCCGGCAGCTCGAACCGCTGTCGGCGCCGAAGGTCGTGCTGGCGTGATCGTCCGGGCCGGCACGCGAGGTCACAGGAGTCCCGGCACCGCCCCGTGGATGACGGCGAACTCGACCGCGTAGATCGTCGCGGTCACGTACGAGAGGCGGCGGACGAACGCCTGGCCGTGGCCGTGTCGCCACAACACCAGCGGCGGGATCACCCCACCGATCAGGACCGACAGCAGGCAGGCGCTGACGCCGCCGGTGACCCGCGACCGCAGGCTCTTCTCGCGGGTGGCGATGCCCTCGAAGCGGCGGTGGAGGTCGAGTCGGTCGAGGAACCAGCGGGCGATGGCGTGCGGGTCGTCGGACGTGCCGGCCCGTACGAGGAGCACCTGGGCGGGCACGTAGATGGCGAGTGCGGTGAGGAACCCGGCGAGCGGGCTGCCGAGCAGGGAGATCAGCCAGAAGGCCGGCCCGAACGTGAGGTCGTCGAGCACGACCAGGGTGAGGAGCGTGGCGGCCCACCAGCCGATGGTGCTGAGGCGGCGCGGGGCCACGATGTCCTTCCGGGGGCGATGGGGTGACTGGCGATCGGGCCACGCTCTCCCCGGCGACGGCCCCGGCTCACCCTACGCGGCCGGGCACGGTCAGTGGTGGTTCGGATCGTGTCGGTACACGGCCTCCAGCCGGGTCAGATCCGCGGCCGGGGCGGGCGCGGCGAACAGGTAGCCCTGGCCGTGGGTGCATCCGATGCGCACCAGCGTGTCGATCTGGGCGGAGTCCTCGATGCCCTCGGCGATCACGTCGAGGCCGAGGGCCCGGCCGACCGCGACGACCGCCTCGACGACGGCCCGGCCGCCGGGCTCCAGGAGGCGCCGCCCGATCGACGGGTCGATCTTCAGGAAGTTGATCGGCATCGACCGCAGGTGCGCGAGCGACGTCGTGCCGGTGCCGAAGTCGTCGATGCCGAGGCGCACGCCCATGGCGGTCAGGGCGCGCATGCGGTCCTGGGCCTGTCCGTCGGTGAGGAGCAGCGCGGGCTCGGGGATCTCGAGGTGGAGCCGGTGCGGTTCGAGGCCGCTCTCGTCCAGGGCGGTTCCGATGCGGTCGACCAGGGCGTCGGTCCGCAGCTCGGCCCCGCTCAGGTTGAGCCAGATCGACAGCGGGCCGATCATCGCCGCGTCCCACTCCTGGACCTCGGTCAGGACGGTTTCGAGCACCCAGCCGGCCAGATCGACCAGCAGTTCGGGGTCCTCGACGCCGTCGAGCAGGCGGCCGGGCGGGCCGGTGCCGGCGAGGGGGTCCTCGATGCGCAGCAGGGCCTCGGTGCCGACGGCCCGACCGCTGCGGAGGTCGACGATCGGCTGGTGGTGGACCGTGAGGCTGTCGGTGTCGATCGCCAGGCGCAGCGCCTCGGTGATCGGGGTGAGCGGCTGGTCGGTGCCGGCGCCGACGGTGACCTGGTAGCGGTCGCGGCCGGCCGCCTTGGCCTGGTACATCGCCTGATCGGCGTCGCGCAGGACGGCGTCGACCGTGGCGTGCTCGGCTCCGGAGAGGACGACGCCGACGCTGGCGGTCACCGCGAGGACGTGGTCGGAGCGGACGAAGGGTTGGGCGATCGCGGCCCGTACCTTCTCGGCGAGCATCGCGGCCGTCTCGGGTTCGCTGACGCCGTTGGCGAGCACCACGAACTCGTCGCCGCCGAGGCGCACGACCGTGTCGTCGGTTCGCACCGCGTTGCGGAGCCGCTGGGCGATCTCGACGAGCAGGGCGTCGCCGACCTCGTGACCGTGGGTGTCGTTGGTCCACTTGAAGTGGTCGAGGTCGACGAACATCAGGGCGAACGACGCCCCCGGGTGGGCGGTGGCGCGCTCGAGCCGCTCGCGCAGCAGCAGGCGGTTGCCGAGCCCGGTCAGCGGATCGTGCAGCGTCTGGTGGAGGAGCTTCTCCTCGGTGTCGCGCTGGACGGTGATGTCGCGGAGCTGGGCGATGGCGAACGCCCCGGGGTCGGCGCTCGACGGCACCGGCGACACGACCAGCTCGACCAGGCCGTCGGGTCGGCCGGCGCGGAGCAGGCGGCACTCGAGCTGGCCCCCCTCGCCCTGGCCCCCCTCGCCGTCGAACACGTCGAGGAGGGCCTGGTCGACGGCGGCGCGGTCATCCTCGGCGACCATCTCGACGAGCCGAGCGACCGGCGGGCCGTCGGACACCAGCGCGAGCAGGTCGCGCAGCTCGGCGTTGGCCTCCCGGATCGTGCCGTCGCGGCTGACCAGCGCCATCGGGGTGGGGGCGTGGGTGAACGCGGTGCGGAGGGCGTCGACCGTTCCGAGCTGGTCGATCTCGGCCCGGTGGCGGTCGGTGATGTCGACCAGCACGGCGTCGGCGACGATCGCGCCGGCGAGGGTGGCCCCCTCGATCGTGATCCGGACCCAGCGGGCGCTGGCCGTCGAGGGCTCGTCGTCGGCGAGGCGGACCTCGTGCTCGAAGCCCGACAGATCGCCGCCGAGCGTCGCACCGAGGAGCGCCTGGAGGGGGGCCTGGTCGTCCCGCGCGACCAGGTCGATCAGGTGACGCCCGGTCAGCTCGTCGGCCGGGGTACCGACGAGGTCGGCGAACGTCGTGTTGGCCCGCCGGATCGCCCCCTCCTCGTCGAGCTGGCAGCGACCCGACGGCGCCTGCTCGAACAGGGCGTTGGCCCGCCGGGCCGCGCTCGCCATGCGACCGCCGGGCGCGTCGAGCGGCGTGAACACGAGCAGGCGCCCGTGGTCGGGCGCGGCCGCGGCCGGAAAGGTGAGGGGATCGGCGTCGAGGTCGACCGCCTCGACGTTGACCCACCGGGTGGGACCGCCGTCGCCGGGCACCAGCGCGATGCCCTCGGCGACGTCCTCGGCGCGGCGAACCAGCGCCGCCAGCCGCCCGGCGTCGTCGGGAGAGACGATCGACTCGAGGCCGCGCGTGGCGAGCGTGCGCGCCGGCGTGCGGACGAGGGCGGCGAGCGCGGGGCTGACCATCGAGGTCTCGCCGTCGGGTCCGATGGCGCACACGGCGATGCCGGGCAGGACCGCCCGGCGGCCGTCCTCGAGCGTGGCGACCACCGGGTCGCCGGGGTGCGGGTCGGGCCGGGTGCCGGCGCCGCGCACCATCACCTCGAGGTGCCGGGGCAGGCCGCGGATCGTCAGCAGTGCGTGGCCGCCGCTGGCGAGGGGGAGCGCGATCTGCGACTCGATGACCCGGCTGGTGTCGTCGGGGATGTCGCCGATCAGCGCGAGCACGGCCGGTTGGGCGGCCGGCGGGAGCTGGTCGATGCCGGTCATGGGCGTCGCGTCGCGGCCGAGCACCCAGTGCCCGTCCCACAGGCGCTCGTTGCTGCTCATCGGTCGTCCGCTTCGCGGTCGGGGCGCGCGCGTCCGGCGTCGGCCGGACGGGGGCGCCTGTGCGGAAGCGCGGTGCGGTGGTGCAACGGAGCTCTGTCGGTCGGCGGCGTCGGTGGGGGCCGGCGAGCCGGGGATGGGCAGTCGGACCAGTCTGGCACAGACGAACACCGTCCGCGGTCATTCCGACCGTTTGACTCCGCTCCGTGTTCGAATCGATACGCCTCGGCTCGCTGCGTGGGCATGCGGGCGCGCTGGGTCACACCGGCATCGTCCGGTGGGGGCGGCGCCGACCGCGTGGGGCGCGACGGACGTCGGGCCAGCGTCGGACCCTCCCTTCGGCGTGGACCGGTACCGATCGGCGGCTCCGGTCGGTGGTGGCCTCGCTACCCTGCCACACCGCGCCTCCCC
>JAAYBP010000026.1 GCA_012730075.1 Acidimicrobiales bacterium
CGGTGCAGCTCCTCGAGCAGATCCCGTGACGCCTCCGGATCGAGCGGACCGAGGTTGATCGTCAACGTGTCGGAGCGGCCGACCGATGGCGTCCACCGCTCCCGGATCGTCTGGCGGGCGGTCGCGATCACCACGAGCCGGCTGCGGGCCAGACGCTCGGCCAGGCGCCCGAGCAGGGCGAACAGGTCGTCGTCGGCCCAGTGGACGTCGGAGAGCAGCAGGAGCACCGGACGCCGCCGCGCGTGGGCCTCGACGAACTCGACGAACGCGTCGACCGCCGCCTGACGCGCCCGGGCCGGTTCGGTGTCGCCCGGGGCCACCGTGTGCCCCATCAGCAGGAGGAGGCCCCGCGTCACCCGGTCGAGCTCGGCGTCGGTGACCTCGTCGCCCAGGCCGGCGGCGACCCGCGCCCAGACCGCGGCCCGGACCTCCGACAGATCGTCACCCGGGTCGACCTCGCACAGTCCGTGCAGGGCCTCGGCGAGCGGCCACCACACGTTGGCCTCGCCGTAGGGCACGCACCGGCCCTCGAGCACGAGCACGTCGCGTCCCGCGGCGACGCGAGACGCCGCCTCGCGCGCCAGGCGCGTCTTGCCCACCCCCGTGTCGCCCACGAGCAGCGACACGAGCGCGCGCGGCCGGCCCAGGGCGGCCGCCACGGCGGCGTCGATCAGACCGAGCTCACGGTGGCGGCCGACGAGCGGCGCCTGGTCGCGGGTCGGGCGCTGGCCGGGCGGGACGAGCGCCCCGGTGGCCGACCACACCTCGACCGGGGCGTCGCGACCCCGGGCGGTGAGGAGGCCACGGTGCTCGTAGGTGAGGGCGTGGGCGGTGAGGGCGTGGGTGGCCGGTCCGACCAGCACCTCGCCGGGCCGGGCGGCGGTCTGGAGCCGGCTCGCGGTGTTGACGACGTCGCCCATCGCGGTGGTGGCGCCGTCGGCCCGCAGGGCGCCGACGAGCACCTCACCGGTGTTCACGCCGATGCGCATCTGCACCCGCGGGGCGTCCCGAGCCGAGCGCGCCGCCATGGCGGCGAGCGACTCCTGCATGCGCAGCCCGCAGCGCACCGCCCGCTCGGCGTCGTCCTCGTGGGCGACCGGTGCACCGAACAGGGCGAGGATGCCGTCTCCGACGATCTTGTCGACCCGGCCCCCGAAGTCGGTGATGTCGCCGACCAGCCGCTCGAACCACGTGTCGACCAGGCCCTTCACGTATTCGGGGTCGAGCGTCTCGGACAGCATCGTGAACCCGACGATGTCGGCGAACAGCACGGTCACGACGCGACGCTCGTCGGCCCCCTCGGGCGCGACCGGCGCGCCACAGGACGGGCAGAAGCGCGCGTCGGAGGGGACGTCCAGGCCGCACTGCCGGCAGGTCACCCCCGAACGCTATCGGGACCGTCGCGCCACGAGCCGCCCCGATCCGCGTCGGCCCGGTCGTGAGGATCGTGTCGTGGGTCGATCGATGCCCCCTGGGTACAGTCGCGGGGCGGCGAAACCGCGCCGCGGCCCCCCGACGCGGAAGGACCCCCGTATGGCCTCCGGCCCCCAGACCAGCGCGCCCATCGCGGCACGAGCCGAGCAGGCGACCAAGGTCTACGGCCTCGGCGACACCGCGGTGTGGGCGCTGAACGACGTCGACGTCGACATAGAGCAGGGCCGCTTCACCGCGATCATGGGGCCATCGGGATCGGGCAAGTCGACGCTGATGCACTGCCTCGCCGGGCTCGACACGCTGACCTCCGGGCGGGTCCTGATCGGCGACACCGACCTGTCGACGCTCTCCGACAAGGACCTGACCCTCCTGCGCCGCACCCGCATCGGGTTCATCTTCCAGTCGTTCAACCTGATCCCTACGCTGACCGCCGCCGAGAACATCCGGCTGCCCGCCCTGCTGGGCGGGCGCGACCAGGACACGAGCTGGTTCGACTCGGTCGTCTCCACCGTCGGGCTCGGCGACCGGCTCGGCCACCGGCCCAGCGAGCTGTCCGGCGGCCAGCAGCAGCGCGTGGCCGTCGCCCGGGCCCTCGCCCAGCAGCCCGAGATCATCTTCGCCGACGAACCGACCGGCAACCTCGACTCCCGGGCGAGCTCCGAGATCCTCGGGTTCATGCGCTCCGCGGTGTCGGACGCGAACCAGACGATCGTCATGGTCACCCACGAGCCGTCCGCCGCCGCCTACGCCGACCGGGTGCTGTTCCTCGCGGACGGGTCGATCGTCGACCGGATGGACTCGCCCACCGAGGAATCCGTGCTCGACCGCCTGAAGCAGTTCGGCGCCTGATCCCGTGATCAAGGTCGCCCTCAAGAACCTGCGGGGCCACAAGCTCCGCACCCTCTTCACCGCGTTCGCCATCGCCCTCGGCGTCGGCTTCATGGCCGGCACGTACGTCCTCACCGACACGATCTCCTCCGCGTTCGACGAGCTCTTCTCCGAGGCGAACGCGGGCATCGACGCCGTCGTCCAGGGCGCCGAGCCCTTCGAGTCCAGCGCGATCGAGACCGGCGGGCAGCGTCCCGACATCGACCCGGCGATCGCCGATCTGGTCGCCGGCGTCGACGGCGTCGCCGTCGCCGAGCCGGGGGTGTTCGGCTTCGCCTACCTGCTCGACGAGGAGGGCTCGCCCTACGTGTCGGGTGGGGCGCCCTCGTTCGGCGCCAACTGGACCGGCACCGAGACCGCCGGCTTCACGATCGTCCGCGGCGAGGCGCCCGAAGGCCCGACGCAGGTGATGATCGACGAGGCGACCGCGGATCGCGCCGGGCTCGACGTCGGCGACGAGGCGACGGTGCAGACGCTCACCGGCACGTTCCCGGTCGAGATCGTCAGCATCGGCCGCTTCGGCGAGTCGGGCAGCCTGGTCGGCTCCGCGTTCGTGCTGATGGACACCCGGTCCGCGATCGACCTGTTCACCCCGAACGGATTGATCCAGAGCGTCTACGTCATCGCCGAACCGGGGCTCTCCGAGCAGGACATGGTCGACCGCATCGCGCCCGTCCTCCCCGACGGGATCGAGGTCGTCACCGCCGAGGAGAGCTCCGAGGAGAGCCAGGCGCTCTTCGACCAGATCCTCGGCTTCTTCAACACGTTCCTCACCGCGGTCGGCCTCGTCTCGCTCGCCGCCGGCGCCTTCCTGATCTACAACACGTTCGGGATCATCATCGGCCAGCGCAACCGCGAGCTGGCGCTGCTCCGGGCCCTCGGCGCGGGCCGCCGCCAGGTCCTGGCGTCGGTGCTCGCCGAGTCGGTGGTGATCGGGCTGATCGCGTCGCTCCTCGGGCTGGTCGGAGGCATCGCGCTCGCGTTCCTCCTGATCAACGTGATCGCCGCCATCGGCATCGACCTGCCGAGCACCACACCGGTCGTCGCCCTGCGGACGATCGTGCTGGCGATGGCGGTCGGTACGGCGATCACCGTGCTGTCGAGCCTCGCCCCCGCCCTGCGGGCCAGCCGGATCGCCCCGATGGCCGCGCTGCGCGAGACCGCCACCGAGCGGCCCAGCCGGTCGATCGTCCGGCTCGTCATCGGGCTGGCGATCCTCGCCCTCGGCGTGTTCGTGATGGTCCGCAGCGTCGCCGACGGCGAGGCCGGGTGGGCGGCGGCGAGCATCGTGGCGATCTTCGCGGGCGTCGTCGTCCTCGGACCGTTCATCGTGCCGACCGTCGTCGCCGGCCTCGCCGCCCCGGCGCGGCTGCTCGGCTTCGCCGGGCGCCTCGGCGGTGACAACGCCCGCCGCAACCCCCGCCGCTCGGCCGGCACCGCGGCGTCCCTGATGCTGGCGGTCACGATCATCACGTTCATCGCGGTCAACCTGTTCTCGTTCACCGCGTCGTTCTCGGCCGCCACCGACAAGTACCTCAAGGCCGATCTCGAGGTGCAGAGCGGTCAGGTGCCGATCCTCGGCCAGTCCGCCGTCGAGGCGCTCGCCGCCCTGCCCGAGGTGAGGGCGGCCACCGGCGTGCAGCGGGGCCAGGTCCAGATCGACGGCACCGTGCGGCCCGTGTACGCGGTCACCGCCTCGGCCGTGCTCGACATCTTCGACCTCCAGGGCGTCGAGGGCGACCTCGCCGGGATGGGCACCGACGGCATCGCCATCGACCGGGTCACCGCAGAGGAGCAGGGCCTGGCGATCGGCGACACGGTCGAGGTGCTCTTCCCCGACTCGACCGAGGCGACCCTCACCGTCGCCGCGATCTACGAGGACGGGGGGATCATCGCCCAGAACAGCGACGGCCACTACCTGATCGACGTCGAGCGGTTCACCGCCCACTTCGGCGCGAACAACCAGTTCATGGCCCGCATCGACGTCCGCGGGGTCGACGGCGTCGACCTGGCGCAGCTCCGCGCCGCCGTGGAGGCCGAGCTCGAGGCCTTCCCCACCGCGACCGTCCTCGACAAGGACGAGCTGCGCGACCAGGCCCAGAACCAGGTGCTCCAGGTCCTCGGCTTCCTGTTCGTGCTGCTCGGCCTGGCCCTCGTCATCGGCGCGCTGGGCGTCACGATCACCCTCGCCCTGTCGGTGTTCGAGCGCACCCACGAGATCGGCCTCCTCCGGGCCGTCGGCACGACGCGCGGCCAGCTCGGCGTGGCGGTGCTCGTCGAGTCGATCGTGCTGACGCTGCTCGGCACCGTGCTGGGCCTCGTCATCGGCATCGTCGGGGCGGTCGCCGTCGTGAGGAGCCAGGCCGACCTGATCGACACCCTCCAGGTGTCGGTGCCGTGGGGGTTCCTCGTCCTGGTCGTGGTCATCGCCGTCGGCATCGGCGTCGCCGCCTCGATCGTCCCCGGCTGGCGGGCCGCGCGCATGGACGTCCTCGAAGCGGTGAGCGCGGAATGAGCCTCGATCCCCGCGCCCTGCCCGAGGAGGTGTCGGCGTTCCTCGCCGAACGGCACCTGGCCACGCTCACGACGATGCGACCCGACGGCTCGCCGCACGTCGTCGCGGTCGGCTTCACGTGGGACCCCGACGCCGGGCTGGCGCGGGTCATCACGTTCGCACCGAGCCGCAAGGCCCGGAACCTGATCGCCGGGCCCGGCGGCCGGGCGGCCGTCTGCCAGGTCGACGGCGGGCGCTGGCTGACCCTCGAGGGTCCGGCGGTCGTCACCGGCGACCCGGTCCGGGTCGCCGAGGCGGTGCGCCGCTACGCCGAGCGCTACCGCCCGCCCGGCGACCGCGCCGACCGGGTCGCGGTCGAGATCTCGGTCGACCGCGTGCTCGGCCGCGCCTGACCCACCGACCCGTCCAGCCCGACCCGCCTCACCCGACGGGCGGCGTTCGCTCCTGACGGGAGGCGTCGCGCTTCGGGCGGGTGTCGTCGCCCTCGCCGGCACCGAGGATCAGGCGGGCGCCGCGGTCCCAGGTGAGGTAGTTCCAGGCCCAGTTCACGAACACCATCAGCCGGTTGCGGAAGCCCATCAGGTAGACGAGGTGGAGCCCGAGCCAGGCGACCCACGCGGTGAACCCCTTGAGGCGCACCCCGTGGCCCAACTCGGCCACGGCCGAGGCCCGGCCGATCGTCGCCATCGAACCCTTGTCCCGGTACCGGAACGGCTCGTGGACGTCGCCGCGCCCACCGGCCCCGTTCCCGTCGGCGTTCCGGTGGTCGACCTCCCGGGCGATGAGGCGGGCGACGTGGCGGCCGCCCTGGATCGCCACCTGGGCCACGCCGGGAAGCAACCCGCCGTCCCCGTCGCCGCTCGCCGCCAGGTCGCCGACGACGAACGCCTCGGGATGACCGGGGATGCGCAGGTCCGGGTCGACCGGCACCCGCCCGCCCCGACCGAGGGGGACGCCCAGCGCCTCGGCCAGCGGCGCGCCCCGCACCCCCGCCGCCCAGACCAGCGTGTGGGTGGGGATCTGGGCCCCATCGCCCAGTCGCACCCGGGACGCGGTCACCTCGGTGACGGTGGTCCCCGCGCGCACCTCGACCCCGCGGCCGGCGAGCGTCCGCCGGGTGTAGCGGCGCGACGTGGGGTGGAACATCGGCAGGAGGTCGTCGGCCGCCTCGACCAGCACGACCCGGGCCCGGTCGACGTCGACCGCGCTCCCCCGGAAGTCGCGCTCGAGCACCTTGTCGATCAGCTCGATCAGGGCGCCGGCGACCTCGACGCCGGTCGGCCCACCGCCGACGACGACGAAGGTCAGGCCTCCGTCGTCGACGACCGACGGGTCGGCCTCGGCCACCTCGAACCGCCCGATGATGTGGTTCCGCAGCCGGACCGCGTCGGGGAGCTGGTACATCGGGAAGCCGTGCTCGGCCACCCCCGGCGTCCCGAAGTCGTTCACCGCCGCCCCGGCGGCGACGACGAGCCGGTCGAACGGGAGGGCCGCGCCCGACGCGAGCACCACGAGGTGCCGATCCCAGTCGACACCGGTGACCTCGTCGTGGCGGAACCGCAGGTTGGCGTGCCGCGACACGATGCCGCGCACCGGGTAGGCGACGTCGGCCGGGCTCAGCCCCGACGTGGCGACCTGGTAAAGGAGCGGCCGGAAGGTGTGGAAGTTGTTGGCGTCGACCACCGTCACGTCGACCTGGACCCCGTCGAGCCCGTGGGCGACCGCCAGCCCGCCGAAGCCCGCGCCGACCACCACGACCTTCTGGATCCCGGGCCGCTCCGCGCTTGTGCGTTCGTTCACAAGCGCCACGGTACGCCCGCCGTGGCTCCGTCGCAACGGGGTGACCGGGTCCGGGTCGGGTGAGCCGGAGCGATCGTCGGGCGGGGCGGGTCGATCGGGGTGGGCGCGCTCGTCCGGCTCGGTCCGCCCGGGAGATCGGTTCAACGCACGTAGCCCGGCTCGTAGGGGACGCCCGACTCGGTGACCCGCGGCTGGTGTCCCCCGCTCGGGTGGCGCGTCTCCCCCGTGTCGGGGTTGTAGGTCGGACCGGGCGACCGGCGCCGTTCGGTGTCGCCCTCGGCGGCGGCCGAGAACAGCATCGACAGGCCGAGGAACACCGCGCCGAGCGCGAGCGTCCCGACCATCGCCACCGGGTTGCCGGTGGCCCCCGCCACCCAGAACGTTACCGACGCGGCCACGTCGAACAGACCCGCCATGACCGCCTCGGCCCGCAGGTCGATCTCGGGACCATCACCACCCGATGCCACGAACCGCACGAAGCCGAGCACCCGCCCGGTCATCGACGTCACGACGGTGACGCGCCGCGCCCCGACTGCATTGGCCACCGCGGTGGCGAAGTCGAGCCCGTAGCCGGCGAGGCGGAGCCGATCGAGCAGATCTCCGGAGCCGTCCGGCCCTCCCTCTCCTCCGTTCGCTCCGTCCGCTCCGTCAGCCCCGGTGCGGGGGTGCGTCACTTCGCCCGCGTCACCGAGGTCGTCGGCCGCGCCTGCCCCGCCCGAGGGAACGGGACTCTCGACGTCGACGCCCGTGAAGTCGGCGAGCCACTGCGGGCCGAGGCCGGTCTGGCCCACGACGCGCGAGGCGCGGGCGAGCAGGCCGGCGAAGCCCTCCTGGGTGGCGAGCAGGGAGGCCAGGTCGGCCGTCGGCGGCGGCACCGGGAGCGTCTCCCGCTCCGGCGACCACGGCCGCCGGGCGATCCAGTCCCGACGGAACGCGTCCTCGATCGCCAGACCCACCCGGGCGGCTTCCGCTCCCCCCACGGCGGTAAGCACGTCGACGAGCAGCGCATCGGACGGGGCGCGCCCCAGTTCGGCGAGCACCTCGACCCAGCGGGCCCACGGTGAGTCGGGATCGGCGAGCAGGACCCGGAGTCGAGCGGCCTGACGTCCGACCCAGCCGGCGCGGGCCGCCTCGGAGCCGAGCACCAGCGGCGTCGGCGGGAGCCCGCCGATCGCCACGACCCGCCCGATGCGCTCGCGCACGTCGTCGCGTGCGTCGCCGGCCCAGCGGCCGATGCCGCGCAGCGCGTCGACCGTCCCCGGCGCCGACCAGCCCGCCTCGCCGAGCGCCTCCTCCACGCCGAGCGCCCAGGCACGAGCCCGGTGGGCGGCCTGATCGAGTCGTCCCTGGAGCCGCGCCATGCGGACGGTGTCGAGCGCGATCAG
>JAAYBP010000245.1 GCA_012730075.1 Acidimicrobiales bacterium
CCCACGCCGCCGAAGGGACCTGGGCCGGCGGCGTCCACGTCGAGCTCACCAGCGATCAGGTCACCGAGTGCCTCGGCGGTTCGCACGAGATCCTCGACGCCGACCTCGACACCCGCTACGAGACGGTCTGCGACCCTCGCCTCAACGGCCGCCAGTCGCTCGACCTCGCCTTCCGGGTCGCCGACGCGCTCCGGGCCCGGGCCTAGGAACCTCCTCGGCCACGCCCACCGGGCGACGCGGAGCGTGTGACCCTCGTCTCGTGGGCGGATCAAATGTTGACCTGAGTGATCAGGTTTGTCACTCTTTGCCGAGTGCCCGGGGCCGACCCCGCGGCGCGGATCCACGACGCCGCGAGAGGGCCCCATGCTCACCCGAGAGATCGATCCCGCCATCCAGGCCGACATCGACAAGTTCGAGACGATGCTCGCCCGCCACCTCGAGGGCACCATCGACGAGGACGGCTTCCGGGTGTTCCGCCTGAACAACGGCATCTACGGCCAGCGCCAGGGCGGCCACAACCAGATGCTCCGGGTCAAGATCCCCTACGGGTCGCTCCTCCCCGACCAGCTCGAGATGTTCGCCCACATCGCCGACGAGTACTCCCGCGGCTGGGGCCACATCACCACCCGCCAGAACGTCCAGTTCCACTACGTGCAGCTCGAGCGGGTGCCCGACGTGCTGCGCGACCTCGGTTCGGTGGGCCTCACGACGCGGGAGGCCTGCGGCGACACGGTGCGCAACGTGCAGGGGTGCCACCTCGCCGGCGCCTGCCCCTTCGAGCACCTCGACGTGACGCCGTGGGCCGAGGCCACCTACCGGCACTTCATCCGCCACCCGCTCGCCCAGCGGCTGCCCCGGAAGTTCAAGTTCAACTTCTCCGGCTGCGCCACCGACTGCGGGCAGGCGATGTTCAACGACGTCGGCGTGATCGCGACGACCCGCACCCTCGACGACGGCACGGTCGAGGCGGGCTTCCGGGTGTTCGTCGCCGGCGGCCTCGGCGCGAACCCGCGTCCGGCCCTCGCCCTCGAGGAGTTCACGGCACGCGAGGACCTGATGGCCACCTGCGAGGCGATCCTCCGGGTGTTCAACAACCACGGCTACCGGGACAACAAGCTGCGGGCCCGCATGAAGTGGCTCGTCGACACCATGGGCTGGGACGAGCTGCGCGAGCGGATCATGAAGGAGCGTCGCCTGCTGGTCGCGTCGGCGACCTGGCCCGGCGGCATCCCGGAGCACGTCGAGAAGTACGGCGACTCCCCCGCCGGGCGCTCGGCGACGGTCGAGGCCACCCCGATGGGGCACGGCACCCCGGTGGCGATCCGCTCCGGCGCCTACGAGGCCTGGGAGTCGGCCAACGTCGTGCGCGGCGAGGCCAAGGGCACCGTGTCGGCCTACGCGTGGAGCCGCCTCGGTGACGTCACCTCCGCCCAGTGGCGGGCCCTCGCCGACATCCAGCGCGAGCTGGGCGCCGACGTGCGGGTCACCAACCGGCAGAACCTCGTGTTCCGGAACCTGTCCGAGAGCCAGCTCCCCCGGCTGCACGAGCGCCTCGTCGAGATCGAGATGGCCCAGCCCGGCGCCGAGCTGGTCCGCGACGTCGTCGCCTGCCCGGGCGCCGACACCTGCAACCTCGCCGTCACCCAGAGCCGCGGCCTGGCCGCCGCCATCGGCGACCGCCTCGAGGAGGAGGGGCTCGCCACCGTCGGCGGCCTGCGCATCAACATCTCGGGCTGCACCAACTCCTGCGGCCAGCACCACACCGCCGACATCGGCTTCTTCGGCGCCGAGCGTCGGGCCCACGGCACCGCCGCCCCCGGCTACCAGATGCTCCTCGGCGGCCACGTCGGCGACGCCCAGATCCACTTCGGCCAGCGCGCCCTGCGCCTGCCCGCCAAGTCGGCCCCGGACGCCGCGGTGGCCGTCGTCCGCCGCTTCCACGAGGAGCGGACGGCCGGCGAGTCGTTCCGCGGCTGGCTCGACCGGGTCGGCGGGCCGAAGGCCGTCGCCGAGGGCCTGGCCGAGTACGCCGCCTTCCCCACGCCGGAGGACGCACCTCACTTCTACGTCGACTACGACGAGACCGGCCCGTACGTCGCCGAGGTCGGCGAGGGCGAGTGCGCGGCATCGTGACCCTCCCGTCCGCCCACCCCACGTCACCCACGGAGAGGCCAGGATGAGCGCCCTCACCGGCCCCGGGATCGGCCCGGTCCCGGTCCCCGACCTCAGCGACGAGGACCTCGCGGACCTGAACCGCGAGTTCGAGGACCTGTCCGCCGCCAAGATCATCCAGTGGACGGTCGACACGTTCGCCCCCCACCTGTGCATCACGTCGTCGTTCACCGACTCGGTCCTGATCGACCTCGCGGTCCGGGTCGACCCGGGCATCGAGGTCGTGTTCATCGACACCGGCTACCACTTCCCCGAGACGCTCCAGACCGTCGAGGACGTCCGCCGCCACTACGGGCTCAACCTGCGGATGATGACCGTCGCCCGCCAGGCCGAGGAGCTGTGGGCGGTCGACCCGGAGAACTGCTGCTCGGCGGTGAAGGTCGGCCAGCTCGACCGGGCGCTCGCGGGCAAGGCGGCGTGGATGAGCGGGCTGCGGCGGGCCGACGCCGGCACCCGTGAGACCGCGCCGATCATCGTCCGCGACCTGCGGGGCCTGGTGAAGGTCAACCCCATCGCGACGTGGACCGACGACGAGGTCGCCGCCTACATCGACGAGCACGACGTCCCGGTGAACCCGCTGACGCAGCAGGGCTACCCGTCGATCGGCTGCATGCCGTGCACGACCCGGGTCGAGGACGGCGAGGACGCCCGCGCCGGCCGTTGGCGGGGCTCGGCCAAGACCGAGTGCGGCCTGCACCTGAGCTGACGGACCCGAAGCCCCTCCCCCGAAGTGGCGCGCGGAACCCGCCGCCCACGGCGGGAATCGCGCGCCAGTACGGGAACGGCCGACGCGGGTGGCGGCGGCCGGTAGCGTCCTCGGGAACCCCGCGCGGAACCCCCGGAGCGCCGATGGCCGACAAGCTGACCGAGGAAGCGCTCGCCCCCCAGGTCCTGATCCGGTACGACGCGAGCAGCGCGGTCGACCTGCGTGCCGTGACCGACGCCGCGCGGCCGACGGTCGGCATCCGCACCGGCGCGGTGTGGGCCCGGGCCGAGCGCGACTCGATCGGTCTCGAGCTGACCTACGGCGCGCTGGCGATCCTCCTCCGGGCCGGGACGGTGCTGTTCGACGCCCGGGCGGG
>JAAYBP010000246.1 GCA_012730075.1 Acidimicrobiales bacterium
CAGCTCGGCACCCGGATCCTGGACCGGGTGCTGCCGCGCACCGGCCACGAGCGGACCCCGGCCGACCTGGCCGGCTGGCCGGTCGACGTGCCGCTCACGGCGATCGCCGCCGCCTACCAACGCCGCTTCGACGGCGTGACCCCCACCTGAACCACACGAGGTGCCTGGCACCTCGTGTGGTTTTGTAGCGTGGGGATCAGGACTCGTCGGCGGGGATGATGTCGACGAGCTTGCGGCCCCGGCGGCGGCCGAAGCGCACGCGACCGGTGGCGGTGGCGAAGAGCGTGTCGTCGCCGCCACGGCCGACGTTCTCGCCGGCGTGGAACTTGGTGCCCCGCTGGCGGACGATGATCGACCCGGCCGGGACCAGGGTGCCGTCGTAGGCCTTGACGCCGAGGCGCTGGCTGTTGGAGTCACGGCCGTTCCGGGTGGAACCGCCGCCCTTGGTCTTCGACATGGCTCAGCCCTTCTTGATGCCGGTGATCTCGACGGTGGAGTACCGCTGTCGGTGCCCCCAGCGCCGACGCTGGTTCGACTTGTTCTTGTAGGTGAACCCGGTGATCTTCGGGCCCTTGGCCTCGGCGACCACCTTGGCCGTGACCGAGGCGGCGGCGAGGGCGTCGGGGGCGGCCACCACCGTGTCGCCGTCGACCAGCAGCACGGGGGTCAACTCGACCTCGGTGTCGACCGGGCCGAGCCGCTCGACGTCGAGGCGCTGGCCCTCGCTCACGCGGTACTGCTTCCCGCCGGTCTTGATGACTGCGTCCATGGTTCCGTCTCGGAGTTCTCGGTGGTCGGGGGGCCCCTCGGGCCGACGGATCAGGCTAGCGGCCGTCCGGCGCCGGGCCCCAACCGGCGGTCGATCGCCCGGCGACGTTCAGTCCCCGGGGTAGGACCTTCAGTCCCCGGGGTAGAGCGTCGGGTCGAACACGATGCCGCGGCCCTGGCACTGGGCGCAGGTCTCCGAGAAGGACTCGAGCAGGCCCTCGCCGATGCGCTTGCGGGTCATCTGCACGAGGCCCAGCTCGGAGATGTCGAAGACCTGGGTGCGGGTCTTGTCGCGGGCGAGGGCGGTGCGGAACGTGCGCATCACCTCGTCGCGGTTCTTCGCCACCTCCATGTCGACGAAGTCGATGACGATGATGCCGCCGATGTCGCGCAGCCGGAGCTGCCGGGCGACCTCCTCCGCGGCCTCCAGGTTGTTGGCGAACACCGTCTGCTCCAGGCTCGACGACCCGACGTTCTTGCCGGTGTTGACGTCGATGACGGTCAACGCCTCGGTGTGCTCGATGATCAGCGAGCCGCCCGAGGGGAGCCACACCTTGCGGTCGAGCGCCTTGTGGAGCTGCTCGTGGATGTGGTGCTTCTCGAACAGCGGCAGCTTCTCGGTGGCGGCGTCGTAGTGCTGCACCCGGTCGGCGAGGGCCGGGTTGACGCTGGCCACGTAGCGCTGGATCTCGGTGAAGAGCGCCTCGTCGTCGATCACGACCCGCCGGAACTCCTTGGTGAACTCCTCGCGGATCATGCGGACGGCCAGGTCGGGCTCGCGGTACAGGAGGGTCGCTCCCCCGCCGCGGGCGCGCTCGGCGAGGGCGGCGATCTCCTCCCACTGGCGCACCAGGCGGGCCAGGTCGGCCTCGATCTCCTCGGCGGTGATCGACTCGGCCGCGGTGCGCACGATCAGGCCGTGGCCCTTGGGCCGGACCTTGTCGAGGATCGAGCGGAGGCGCTTGCGCTCGTTGTCCGGCAGCCGCTTGGAGATGCCGTAGGTCGTGCTGTTGGGTACGAGCACCACGAACCGGCCGGGCAGCGACACCTCCTGGGTCAGGCGGGCGCCCTTGTGGGCGATCGGGTTCTTGGTCACCTGGCAGAGGATCATCTGCCGGGGCTTGAGGATCTCCTCGATGCGCGGCTGGCCCTTGGGCTTGGCGTCGACGTCGTCGGGGTCGTAGCGGGTGTCGCCCCGGTACAGCACCGCGTTCTTGGGGGTGCCGATGTCGACGAACGCGGCCTCCATGCCCGGCAGCACGTTCTGCACCCGACCGAGGTAGATGTTGCCGTGGATCTGGCTGATGTCGTCGGCGGGCCGCGACACCTGGTGCTCGATGAGCGAACGGCCCTCGAGGATGGCGATCTGGGTGGCCTCCGGGCGGACGTGCACCGCCATCAGGTAGCGGCCGACGGCCTTGCCCTTGCGCTCGCGCCCGCGGCGTTCGGCGAGGATCTCCTCGTCGATCTCGAGCGGACCCTCACCGGTGAGGGCGGTGACCGGCTCGACCGCTGGGCGGCGTCCGCCGCCACGGTTGCCGCCGCCCTGACCGCCACGACCGCCCTGGCCGCCTCGACCGTTGCCCCCGGACCGGCTGCCGCGCTCGGAGCCACCCGCCGGACCGCCCTGGTTGCCCTGACCGCCCTGGTTGCCCTGAGTGCTCTGACCGCCCTGCCCGCCGTTGCCCCGGCCCCGGCCGCGCCCGCCGCGCCGACGGCGCTTCCGGGGCTGGCCGGTGCCGTCGCCGTCGGCCGCTCCGGCCGGGCCGGCCTGACCGGGCGTCGGCGGCGCGGGACGCGTGTCACCGATCTTGGGCTTGCCCGCGGCGCGGGGCGAGCCGTCGCCGGGACGCTCGCCTTCGCGGCTCGGGCCCGTCGCTCCGGCCGGGTCCGACCCGGCGCCGGGGCCCGCCGTCCGAGCCGCGCGCGCCGCCGGAGCCGATGCGGAGCCGTCGCCACCGGTGGCACCCGAAGCGTCGTCGCCCCGGTCCGTCCCGGAGCCAGTCGCCGGATCCGGCCGGCCGGCCTTCGCCGACCCACCGTCCTGGCCCGGCCGATCGACCTCGGTCGACCGATCGGCCTGCCCCGCCTGGCCGGCGGACCCGCCTCGGCCCCGGCCGCGCGAGCGGCGCCGCCGCGACGAGCCCGAGGGCCGGTCGCCCGACCCGTCGGCGGCGCGATCGTCGGAGGATCGGGCGTCAGCCGTTCGGTCGCCACCCGACGGTGCGTCGCCCGACGATCGGTCGTCGCCGGGGCGCCCGCCGGCCCGGTCGGTCGCGGGGCCCTGGGGGGCGCGGCCGGAGGGTTCGGACCCCCGGGCCCGTTCAGGCCGAGGGTCGGTGGGGCGCGCCTCGGAGGACGGGGCCTGGTCGGCGTCGGTCATGGGTGGGATCCCTTCTCATGACGCACGCACCGCTGCGTGCGGAGCGTCCGACGGCGGTGCGGTCGGCGCCGACCCGGGCGTCGCGATGGACGCATCCGGGGCGCCGACCGTCAGCGGTTCGGACCGCTGGCCGTCGTGCTCTGTGAACTGGTGGGTCCTGCGCACCTTGCCCTCGCGCGCGTCGGGCCCGACGAGGGCCACGAGCTCGCCGGGCCGCAGGGCCCGTCCGAGGGTCCCGAGCTCGGCGAGGAGCATCGGGTGGTCGCC
>JAAYBP010000027.1 GCA_012730075.1 Acidimicrobiales bacterium
GTGCGGAACGACCGGCTCCGGTGGCGGCCGTCGACCGAGTACCGGACGACGTAGGGGAGCTTGCGACGATCCGCGCCCCGGCGGTTCTGCACGGAGTAGACCTGCACCTGTTGGATCGGTCGGGCCATGGTCGTTGCCTCCGGGAGCCGTCCAGAGCACGACAGTAGCCGTCAGGTTTGGGCGGAGGTTGGGCGGAGAGGCCGATCGGGGGCGAGAGAAGCACTCTGACCAGGGGCTTCAGGGCTGGACACCAAGGTTTCCTAAACCGTGCGTCGCAGGTTCGAATCCTGCCGGGGGCGCCGACCGAATCCTGGCGGTACCGACCGGCGACCGCGTCGACACCTTCGGGCCGGCCGCCTCGAGGTCGCGCGGCGGCCGCGGCCGGGCGATGGCG
Source organism: Acidimicrobiales bacterium (assembly GCA_012730075.1). Taxonomy (GTDB): domain Bacteria; phylum Actinomycetota; class Acidimicrobiia; order Acidimicrobiales; family Iamiaceae; genus Iamia. The sequence continues at coordinate 395 of JAAYBP010000027.1, forward strand.
CACCGACCATGGGTGGGCTCCCGCGCCCGGGCGCGTCCCCCGATCGACCCTGGCGGCGGCCCTCCCCTCATGGTTAGATACACCCCGTCACTAACCCTCGGAGGATCGCCGTGCCCGTCGCCCTACCACCCCATCCCCCGCGCCGGTCGCCTGCGGTCCGGCCGCGTCCGGCCCGACTCGCCGCCGCGCTCCTCCTCGTCCTGGTGCTGCTGCTGGCCGCCTGCTCTTCGGAGGACGGCACCGATGCGGCGGGCGACCCGTCAGTAAACGACCCGGTGACGGACGAGCCCGCGGACGAGGACAGCGCAGCCGCCGAGCCCGCGGCAGCGTGGGAGAAGGTGGTGCCCGGCGGTGACTGCCGGTGCGCGGATGACAGCGAGTACGCGTTCTGGGTGCACGAGGGCGACCCCACCAGGGTCGCGGTGGTGCTCCAGGGCGGGGGAGCGTGCTTCGACGCCGCCTCGTGCACCTTCGTCGAGGGCCCGTACAAGCCGCGGCTGTTCCAGGAGGACGACCCCGAGGACGGCGACGGTCTCCTCGACGTCGACGACGAGCGCAACCCGCTGGCCGACTGGTCGATCATCTTCGCTCCGTACTGCACCGGTGACCTGCACCTCGGCACCACCACCCAGGAGGACGCCCCCGACCAGGTCGTGCACCACGCCGGGCTCGCCAACGGCACCGCCGTGCTCGACGCCCTCGGAGCGCGCTTCCCCGATGCCGAGCAGGTCCTCGTGGCGGGCGAGAGCGCGGGCGGTGCCGCCGCGCCGGTGTACGGCGGGCTGGCGGCCGACCGCCTGCCCGACGCCACGATCACCGTGCTCGCCGACGGTGCCGGCGCCTACCCCGACGACCCCGCGGTCAACACCCTGGCGGGCGAGCGGTGGGGCACCGACGCGGCCGTCCCCGACTGGGAGGAGACCGCCGGCCTGACGACGGCGGAGCTGGGGCTCCCGAGCCTCTACGTGTACGTTGGGCGGCACGATCCCGACATCCGGTTCGGTCGGCGGGACTTCGCCGAGGACGCGGTCCAGGAGTTCTACGCCCAGCTCGCCGGCCTGGGTGACGACGTGCTGGCCCAGATCGACCGCAACGAGCGCGACATCGAGGCCGAGGGCATCGACCTGACTGCGTTCGTGTCCCCCGGCGAGCACCACACGATCCTGACGACCCCCTACCTGTGGGACCACCGGGTCGAGGGCGTCTCGCTGGTCGACTGGATCGCGGACCTGCTCGCCGGTACCGCCGACGACGTCCGCTGCGCCACCTGCCGACCCGCGTGACCGCGGCCTCCTCGCCGACGGCCTGCGCCGTTAGGGTCCGCGGCCGTGGCCCGACCGAGGACGATCTCCACCGAGGCGATCCTGGAGGCCGGCCTGGCGTTGGGGCTGGCCGACCTCTCGGTCTCGGCGGTGGCCGAGCGGCTCGGCGTCACGCGCACCGCGATCTACCGCCACGTCCCCGGCCGGGCGGCCCTCGAGACCCTCGTCGGCGAGCACCTGCTCGGCCTGGCCCAGCCACCGCCCGACCGGCAGCAGCCGCTCGACGCCTACCTCCAGGAGTTCGGCCGGTGGCTCCGCGAGCTCACCCGGTCGACGCCCGGCCTCGCCGACTACATGGTCCACCTGTTCCCCCGCTCGCCGGCCTCCGGGCGGCTGATGGAACACGCCGTGGCGGTCGCCATCGGCCACGGCTGGAGCCCTCCCGCCGCGCTCTACATCACCACCACCGTCGCCCGCAGCACCTTGTCCCTCGTGCGCGCGGAGGTCGAGACCGAGGCCTACCTGCGCAACCTGTCGGCCGAAGCTCCCGACGCGGTGACCCGCACCGAGGACACGATGCGCACCCTGCCGCTCGTCTCCACCGCGATTCCGTTCTTCGAGGGCATCGACGAGGAGATCCGCTTCGAGTGGTACCTGCGAGCCATCGTCGCCGGCACGCTTGTCGTCGCCCCCGACCTCGAGGACCACGCACCGTGATCTACGAGCGGTCCGATCACCGTGGTCGGTACCCGACACCGGCCCGAGTCCGTACGGTGCTCGCCGCCGCCCGACCCAGGAGCAGACCATGAACTCGAACCACGACTTCTGCGGCAGCGACGTCTGGCGGGAGATGGTCCGTGAGCAGATCATCCCGTGGGCCCTCGGCGACGGCGTGCTCGGGGACGACCTGCTGGAGGTGGGGCCCGGCTTCGGCGCCACGACCGAGGTGTTCAGCGAGCGGGTGGCGCGGCTGACCGCGGTCGAGATCGACCCGCGCCTGGCGGCTCGGCTCACCGAGCGCTTCGCCGGCACCAACGTCGAGGTCGTGGAGGGCGACGCCACCGACCTGCCCTTCCCCGACGACCGCTTCTCCGGCGCGACGTGCTTCTCGATGCTCCACCACGTCCCCGGCGAGGCGTTGCAGGACCGGCTGTTCGCCGAGGTCGCCCGGGTGCTGCGGCCCGGCGCCGCGTTCGTGGCGACCGACAGCCTCCACTCCGACGACCTGCGCGACTTCCACGAGGGCGACACCTACGAGCCGATCGACCCGGCGGGCCTCGCCGATCGCCTGACCGCGGCGGGCTTCCGCGACGTCGAGGTGGA
>JAAYBP010000247.1 GCA_012730075.1 Acidimicrobiales bacterium
ACGCCGCAGTCGGTGAGCGCGACCCACACGTTCAGGGCGCGGATGCCGGTGCCCATGAAGGCGCCGTCCTGGTGCCAGTCGCTCTTGCCCTCGAGGCGGGCCCGGCGGAGGGTCGCCTTGTTGGCCGAGAGGACCGGTCGTTCGCCGAGGTAGTCCTCGACGACGCGCCGGAGCCCGACCCGCTCGTAGGTGCGCAGCACCAGGTCGAGGAGCCGGGGTGAGTCGCACGCGAGGACGCCGCCGTCGCCGGCGATCCAGGGGCGGGCGAGGGCGATCGCCTCCTCGCGGGGGAGCGGCAGGCCCCGGAACCACGACGACAGGGTCTTGTGGGGCGTGTCCTGGTTGGCCTCGCGCACCGCGAGGACGTGCTCGATCCCCTCGACGAGGGTGTCGACGGTGGCGGCGTCGATCAGCCCCGGGACGTGGACCGCCCCGCGGGTGAGGATCCCGCGCCGCACCGAGTCGGCGTCGAGGTCGGCGGGGGCGACGCGGGCGAGCCCGGGCGCACCGGCCGCGTCGTCCGGACCGGTCGGATCGGCGGCGGCCGCGTCGACGCGGACCGGCCAGGTGGCGTGGCGCGACGCCTCGGGCACCTCGGAGAAGGCGCGGTAGCGCAGCTCGGCGAGGCGGATCTCGATGGCGGCGTCGCGCTCTACGCCGTTGGCCTCGTGCAGGGCCTCCACCGCGTCGAGCACCCGGCCGGCGGCGACCATCTCCTCGGCGGCGGCGAGTGCCGCGACCGCCCGGGGACCCGGGTCGGCGTCGAGCGCCGCGCTCACCGGTGGCGCTCCTCGTACAGGCCCACCGCGTACTCGTAGAGCTCGACGTCGAGGGCGTTGTCCTCGCGGATCCGCTCGACCAGGCCTGCCGGTGGCGGGGTCGCCTCGGTGGTGTTCGACCGGGTCGGGGGGCCGACGGTGAGGCCCCACCGGGCGCCGAGCTCGTCGCAGAACTCGTCGAGGCGCGACTGGAGCCCGAAGGCGTCCAGGCCGGCGAGGGCCTCCTTCGCCATCTCCAGCCGCTCGGGCGTGTACGGGACCTGGGTCAGCACGCCGTCGCCGGGTCCGAACTCGTCGGGCGACAGCGAGAGCATGCGGGTCATGTGGTTCTGGATCATCGCCTCGAAGCGGAAGGGGTCCTCGTAGATCTCCCACAGCGGTGTGTCGGGACCGGCGCCCCGCTGGTGGCGCTCGGCCTGGTGGCGGAGGAACGACAACGTGCGTTCGACCGGGTCGCGGAGCACGGTGACGGTGACGAACGGGGCGTCGAGCAGCTCGACGGTGCGGACCGGGAAGTGTCCGGTGAGGAGGCGGATCCGCTCGCCGCGGTTCTTCCAGCACTCGAGCAGGTGGGACACCGAGATCACCGAGACGCGACCGTCGGGGCCGTCCTCGCCGTTGGGGTAGACCTGCTCCTCCGGGAAGGTGGCCCGCAGGCGGTCGCGGAGGGTCGTTCCCGCGGTCTTCTGCATGTGGGCGACGAAGAACCGGGTGTCGGGGTCGACGGCGGCCGGCTCGGTCATGGGTCCTCCGTGTGGTCGTCCGGTGACGCTCCGGACACTATCCGGCGGCCGGACCCGCCCGTCCGGCGGGCACCGGGCGGGCCGACGATGTCGTAGCGTCGGGCGGTCCGACGATCGAGGCGAGGAGTCGCGGGGTGTTTCCGTTCTGGGAGAAGGTGGTGGCGCCGCTGCTCGACGCGGCCGGTGTCCGACGGCTGGTCGAGATCGGGGCCCTCCGGGGTGAGAACACCCAGCTCATCCTCGACCGGCTCGGCCCCGGCACCGAGCTCCACGTCATCGACCCGGTGCCCGACTTCGACGTCGACGAGCACCGGGCCCGGTTCGGCCCCGGCTACGTGTTCCACCGGGCGCTCAGCGTCGACGTGCTCGACGGGCTGCCGCCGATGGACGGCGCCCTGGTCGACGGCGACCACAACTGGTACACGGTCTACAACGAGCTGCGGCTCCTGCGGGAGGTCGCCGAGGCCGCCGGCCGGCCGATGCCGGTGACCGTGCTGCACGACGTCGGGTGGCCCTACGGCCGGCGCGACCTCTACTACGCCCCCGACACCGTGCCCGAGGAGCACCGCCAGCCGTGGCAGCGAAGGGGCATGCGTCCCGGCGTGGAGCGCGTCGTGCCCGTCGGCGGCCTCAACCCGACGATGTGCAACGCGGTGGTCGAGGGCGGCCCCCGCAACGGGGTGATGACGGCGGTCGACGACTTCGTCACCGAGTTCCCCCGGCCCCTGCGCACGATGGTGCTCCCGATCTACTTCGGGTTGGCGATCCTGGTCGAGGAGGAGTGGGTCAGCCGGCGCCCCGAGGTCGGCGCCTTCCTCGACTGGCTCGACAGCAACGACGGCAAGGACATGCTGCTCGAGCTGTCGGAGTCGATCCGGATCGACGCCATGCTGTTCCAGCACCAGATCTACTTCAACGGCCAGGCGGCCACCGAAGCCCTCGCCACCAAGTACCTCGACAGCACCAAGCGGGCGCTGACCAACGAGCACTACCTCGAGGTCGAGGTGCGCCTCGCCCACCTCGCCGACTGCGTCGAGCGGGAGCGACCGCCGCAGATCCCCAGCCTCCGCGACCCGATCCGCCACGACGCGGTCGCCTACCGGAACCTGCGCACCGTGCGCCGGACCGGCCAGGTCCCCGAGGGCGAGGACGTGCCGCCGATGGGATACGCCTACGGCACGCGGGGGCGAGCGTCGCTCGACGCCCTGACCGACCTGCTCGACGGCCTCCGCGACGACCACGTGCGGGGCGACCTGGCCACCTGCGGGGTCGGCCGGGGCGGCACCGCCATCCTGCTCCGGGCGTACCTCGACGCCCACGGCGTCGACGGGCGCCAGGTGTGGGTGGCCGACCGGTTCCGGGCCGCGCCCGAGGGGCAGCTCGAGTCACGGACGGAGGACGGCCTCGCCGCCCTCCGGGGCGACCTCAACCAGGTCCGCGAGGGCTTCGACCACTTCGGCCTGCTCGACGACACGACCCGCTTCCTCCAGGGCGACCTGGCCGCCACGCTGCCCGACGCCCCGATCGAGTCCCTGGCCCTGCTCCACGTCGGGCCGGGCCTCGGCGCCGCCGCGCGCGATGCCCTCGACCACCTCTACCCGCGCCTCGCCGTCGGCGGCGCCGTCGTCGTCGACCCGGGCGAGGACGACCCCGCGGCCCGCGAGGCGGTCGCCGCCTTCCGCCGGGACGCCGGCCTCGACGGTCCGACCGACCCCTTCGGGGCCACCGGGCTCACGTGGCGCAAGACCGACGACGCCGTCCGTCGACCGACGCCCCGGCCCGCCGAGGTCGGCGCCGCCCGGGCCCCGCTGGCGGTGCCCGCCGCGACGGGCACCTGCGACCTGTCGGTCGTCGTGTGCTTCTACGACATGCGGCGCGAGGCGGCCCGCACCCTGCGCTCGCTCTCACGGGCCTACCAGGAGGGCATCGAGGACCTCGACTACGAGGTGATCGTCGTCGAGAACGGCACCGCTCCGGACCGGCGCCTAGGCGAGGAGCTCGTCCGCGGCTTCGGCCCCGAGTTCCGCTACCTCGACCTCGGCGAGGAGGCGACGCCCTCGCCCGCCGACGCGCTCAACCGCGGCATCTCCGCCTCGCGCGGCGACGCCCTCGCCCTGATGATCGACGGCGCCCACGTGCTCACCCCCGGGGTGCTGCGCCACGCCCGTACCGGCCTCGCCGCGTACGCGCCGGCGGTGGTCGCCGTGCAGCCGTGGTACGTCGGGCCGGGGCAGCAGGGCGACGCCATGCGCAACGGGTACGACCGCGACGAGGAGGACCGTCTGTTCACGTCGATCGGCTGGCCGAACGACGGCTACCGACTCTTCGAGATCGCGCACTTCCAGGGCGACCGCGACTGGCTCGACGGCCTGTGGGAGAGCAACTGCCTGTTCGTCACCCGGAAGCTGCTCGAGCAGGTCGGCGGGTTCGACGAGGGCTTCCACTCGGCGGGCGGTGGCTACACCAACCTCGACATCTACGAACGCCTCGGTGCCTCGCCCGGCGTGAACCTGGTCAGCGTGCTCGGCGAGGGATCGTTCCACCAGGTCCACGGCGGGACCACCACCAACCTCAGCGACCCCGAGGAGCGCCGGGCGACGGTGTTCTCCTACGGAGAGCGCTACGCCGAGCTGCGCGGGCGGCCCTACACCGGACCGGAGAAGCGGATCTTCTACGTCGGCGGCTTCCACGGCGAGCCGGCCCGCCGCACGCGGGCGCGGCGCATGACCGGCGCCGCGTTCGAGGTCGACCCCGCGCTCGAGGGTGAGGAGGGCCCGCTCGGACGGCCGGTGCCGATCCCCGACGACCTCCGCGACGCGTTCGTCGCCGCCTACCACCGGGGGGCGGGCTGGCGATCGACCTCGTGGCTGGGCACGCAGGCGCTCAACGCGCCCACCGACCTGATCACCTACCAGGAGATCGTCGACGAGGTCCGGCCCGACTGGATCATCGAGACCGGCACGCGCACCGGCGGGCGGGCGATGTTCCTCGCGTCGGTGTGCGACGCGCTCGGTCACGGCCGCATCGTCTCGATCGACAACCGGGCCGACACCGAGCGGCCCGAGCACCCGCGGGTGACCTACGTGGAGGGCCGGGCCCAGGACGACGACGTCGTCGCCCGCGTCCGCGAGATCGTCGGCCCCGACCCGCACGCGCTCGTGATCCTCGGCACCCGCGGCGCCCGGCGTCGGATGCACCGCGAGTTCGAGACGTACCGGCGGTTCGTGCCGGTCGGGTCCTACGTGATCATGGAGCACACGGTGCTGAACGGCTATCCGGTGCAGGCGTCCTACGGACCGGGGCCGTTCGAGGCGGTGCGCCGCCTGCTGGCCAGCCGGGGGGAGTTCGTCGTGGACACGTCCCGCGAGAAGCACGGCCTGTCGTTCAACCTCGGCGGGTACCTGCGCCGGATCCGGTGACCGCCGTGCCGGGGAAGGTGTTCGGCATCGGTCTCAACAAGACCGGCACCATCTCGCTCCACGAGGCGCTCGAGACCCTCGGTCTCCGCAGCCTCCACTGGGGCGGTCCCGAGGTGCGCCTGACGATCGAGCGGGCCCGAGACGAGGGCCGCCCGCTCGTGGACGACCTCGACGGCTACGACGCCTTCAGCGACATCCTGGTCCTGAGCGAGAACTTCGCCCTGCTGGACGCCCAGTACCCCGGGAGCCGATTCGTGCTCACCACCCGCCCGGTCGAGGAGTGGGTGGAGAGCCGTCGACGCCACGTCGAGCGCAACCGTCGTCGCCGCGACGCCGGCGAGTACGACGGCACGTTCCTCGACGTCGAGCCGGACGCGTGGCGGGCGGAGTTCGCCGCCCACCACGAGGCGGTGCACCGGTACTTCGACGGCCGCGACGACCTGCTGGTGCTCCGCATCACCGAGGGCGAGGGCTACGAGCGGCTGTGCCCGTTCCTCGACCGCCCCGACCCGGGCACGCCGTTCCCGTTCCGCCACCGGTCCGGCTGAGCGCCCACCCGGTGGCGTCCCGGCGACTCGCCGTCCTACGGGGTGGGGGAGGCGTCGTCGGCCGCGGGGTGCGCCGGATCGGCCGCCGCGGCGTCGATCAGCGCGAGGACGGCGTCGACGCGCGCCGCCCACGACTCGGGGGCGAGCCGATCGGGGTCGGGCTTCACCCGGCCCTCGGCCAGGGCCTCCTCGATGGCGGCGAGGAAGCCGTTGCGCCCCTCGGCCACGCGGATCAGGTCGCCGAGCTCGCCGATGTTCGCGATCGGCGTCGACACGACCGGCACCCCGGCCGCGGCGTACACGAACGCCTTCAGCGGGTTCATGGCGCGGGTCATCTCGTTGTCGAGGTGCGGGATGATCCCGACGTCGAAGTGCCGGACGAACGTCAGCGCCTCGTCGTAGGGGCGCACCCCCGGGAAGTGGACGTTGGGTTGGCCCTCGAGCCGCAGGATGGAACGGTCGAGGTGGGTCGAACCGATCAGGACGATCTGCCACTGGGGGCGCGCCCGGGCGATCGCCTCGATCAGGTCGATGTCGAGCCGTGACGACAGGTTGCCGACGTAGCCGACGATCGGTCCGCTCAGCTCGGCCAGCTCCGGAGGCCGCGGCCCGTCGGGGAGGGCGTCGGGCAGCTCGAGGCCGTTGGGCACCAGGTGGATCTCGTCGGCGAGCGGGGCCATCGACTCGACGACCGGCCGGCAGTTGGCGATGACGACGTCGCTGCGGCGCAGGACGTCGGCGTAGTTGCCCTCGATGCGGGCGTACAGCGCGCTGCCGGGCCGGCTCCAGGTGCGGTTGTCGTCGACCACGTCGGTCACCACCAGGTCGGGCTGGAGGCCGTCGATCAGCTCCGGCAGGTCGAGGTTGCTCGGGTACCCCCACAGCACGAGCGGCCGGTCACCCACCCCGGCCTTCCGGAGCACCTTGCGGACGTGGTCGAGGTAGCGCTCCCGTGGCGGCAACCCGGCCAGCCGGCTGGCGCCGCCCGCGTGGAGGAACGTGCGGTGCAGCACCCGGCCGTCGTCACGGCGGTGCGCCACCCGCTCGATCGTGCGGCGCATGATCAGCCGGCTGTGGTCCGTGGTGGACCCGGCGCTGCGGAGGTACAGCTTGGCCAGGTACTCGGGGGCGACCGGGTTGTCGAAGTGCACCGCCCGCTCGACCCGGCCCGACGCCAGCAGGTACTTGAGGAACATGTCCTGGCGGCGTCCGTAGATGCCGGTGTCGTTCTGCTTCCAGAACACGACCAGGTCGAACGGTGCGCCGGGTTCGAGGCGCCGCCGGGCGTCGCCGGGCCGTCGCTCGGCCGGTCGTCCGGGGGCGGTCGACGGCGACCGGCCCTCGCCCCCGCCGACGGCGGGGGCGCCGGCGCCCGCGAGGGTCGCGGCGGTCGCGGTGGACTCGGCCGCGGCGCCGGGCAACGTGGCCCGGGCCATGCGGTGGGTCAGGTCGATCAGCTCCTCCGCCCGGGGCGTGAGGGCGGGCGGGTCGTCGAGCAGGCCCTCGAAGATCGGCGCCACCACCTCGGCGAGCGCCTCGTAGCTCAGGTGCTCGAGGAACAGCTTGCGACCCCGGGCGCTGCGGGTCCTCGCTTCGTCGGGGTCGTCGAAGATCCGGGCGATGCGCTCGTGGAGGTCGTCGCCGGGATCCCACACCTGGAGCACGCCCCGTTCGAGGAGCGGGGCCAGCGGTGCGGTCGGCGTGACCAGGCACGGAACGCTCATCGCCAGCGCGTCGGTGATCTTGGCCGGGAGCTGGTGGGCGGTGACCGGGTGGGTCGGGTCCTGGAGGACGCACGCGAGGTCGGCGGCGTGCACGGTCCGGGCCAGGTCCGAGAACGGCTGGTCGGGCAGCGGGGCCACCCACCGGGCGAGGTCTCCGATCTGGGTGCGCATCTCGTCGAGGGCGCGCGGGCCGAACACCAGCAGGCGGTACCGCTCGTCGCCGAGGCGGTCGAGGGCGCGGAGGACGTCGAGCACCCCCTTGTGGGCGCGGGGGGTGCCGCCGAAGAGGAGCAGCCGGTGCTCGTCGCCGAACCCGAGCCGGGCCCGGGTCTCGGCGCGGTCGTACAGGGCGGGGTCGAACACCTTCTCGTCGCGGGCGTGGGGCACGATCGTGCCGCCGTAGAGGTGCTGGAGGGTCGGGTTCGACACGGTGACCGCGTCGGCCTCGACGATCACCTGATCGCAGGCGCGGGTCCACGTGCGCTCGAACGGCCAGACGACGTCGGGCTGGCCCCGCCGGGCCAGGACGCCCCGCGAGTCGAGCCCGGCGTCCTCCGCGAAGAACGACAGCTCCCGATCGTCGACGTCGAGCACGACGGGACGGTTGCGGTGCTGCTTGGCGAGGAGGCCGAGCGCGTACGAGGGCAGGCGCGGCTTGGACACCCACACGGCGTCGGCCTCGATCCGCCCCGCGACCTGCTCCATGGCGTCGAGGTGGGCGGGGAACGGCCGTCCCTCGAAGACGTTGATCGGCATCTCCGAGTCGCGGAGCGGCGCCCACACGTCGGTTCCGTACCGCTCGAACTGGGCGCCCCAGATCTCGACGTCGAACCGGCGGGCGAGCACCTCGGCCATCACCATCGCCCGGCCGAGCGGGTTGTGGCCCACGTCCCAGGCGATCACCGCCACGGAGGGCCGCCCCGAGGGGGCGGCCGCCGGTCGGGTGCGCGCGACCGTGACCGGTCCCGTCGGCTGGGCGACCGCCTCGGCGGCCCGGAGCCGGCGGGCGATCCCCTCGGCCCCGGCGACGCCGCGGGCCAGCAGGCCGTCGGGACCCGACGCGGTGCCCGCGGTGGCGTCCTCGGCCCGCCGCTTGGCGGCGCGGGCGAGCTTGATGCTGCGGCTCCCGGCGATCATCCACAGCGGTCGGGCCGCCCGCTGGCGGAGCTCCTGGTACACCCGCTCGCTGGTGCCGAGCCGACGACGCAGGTCCTCGGTGCGGAGGCGGTCGACCCGGGCCGCGGCCTCCATGTCGGCGACGAGCGCGCGCCGGTCCTGGTCGTCGGCGAGCGTCTCGAGGGCCTCGCGTGCCCCGGCCGACGGCGTGGTCGAGGCCGCGACGTCGAGGAGGGTGCCGGCGTCGGCGGCGGCGGCGAGCTCCGACTGGCGCGAGTTGAGCAGCTCGTCGCGGCCCGCGGCCGGCCGCTGGCGGCGCAGCGAGGGGGTGATGAACTCCTCGATCTCGGCGGCGGGCGGCGTGGTCAGGCCGGTCACGCCCAGGCCCGTGAGGTCGTCGACCAGCCGGGCCGTCCGCCCGACCGGGTCGGCCATGAGGTCCTCGTAGCGGACGTGGACCCGGGGGAGGTCCGCGGTGGCGTCGAGGGCCCGCTCGAGGTGGACCTCCCAGAGGGCGAGCCCGGCCGCGATCGGGAAGCCGCTGCGGGCCCGCACCGACTGCGCGACCTCCACGGGGTCGCGGGTGACGATGACGCCCACCGGCGCGTCGAGGAGCGGGCGCAGCAGGGGTAGCAGCAGGCACAGGCGGGGCTCCTTGACGACCCACGGGCGGTGCCGGTCGAGCTCGTCGACGACGTCGGCCATCGCCGCGAGCTGCTCGTCGCGGACGGTGGCCGGGATCGAGTCGAGGTCGAGGTCGGCGAGGCGCCACCAGTCGTAGCCGCCCCCGAGGAGCAGGCCGTCGCAGACCTCGCGGACATCGCGCCGCTCCCAGAACCCCTTCGGGTTCTCCTCGTTGGTCTCGGTGGCGTCGGCGTCCTCGCCGAACCAGGCGCCGGCCAGGTTCAGCAGTCGGGTGACGCTCGACGTGCCGGACCGGTGCATGCCCAGCACGATCAGCTGCATGGCCGGGATGCTACCGATGGGCTGGCGGGGTGGGTCCGCCGATGGGCGCGGGCGGATCAGCCACCCTCGGTCGTCGTCGGGGTCGACGGCTCTGCGTCGGGGGTGGCCGTGTCGCCCGGGGGCGTGGTGAGGGTCAGGCCGTTGTCGGAAGGGATCACCCAGAAGCTGACCTTGCCGGACTCCACCGCGCGGAGGAGCACGTACTGGTCGCCGGCCTGCTGCAGGGCGGAGGCGAGCCGCTCGATCGCCAGCGCCTCGGCGGTGCGGGCGTCGACGGTGATCGCCGAGGTCCGGACGTCCTCGAACGCCGCCTGGACCGAGAGCGGCAGGTCGATGCGCTTGATCTGGAACGTCGGGTTGCCGCACTCCTCACCCGGCTGGTAGCGGGGGGAGCAGAAGTAGTCGCCGCCGAGGGCGCCCGCGAGGCGCTCGCTCAGCGTGGACTCGACCTCGTCCTGGAGCTCGAGCAGCACCTCGACGTTGCCGAACAGCTCGGCCACCTCCTGGCGACGGGTCTGCTCCTGGAGCGCGTTCTCGATCTGCTGGCGGAAGTTGTCCTGGATCATGCGATCCCAGCCGCTCGGCGTGAACGCGTTGTACCGGAGCCCCAGCTCCTCGTGGAACTGCTGGAGGCGGTCGATGTTGAGCTTGAAGTACACCGCCACCTGGTACGACACCTGAACGCGGTCGCTGGTCGGGGCGCTGATCGCGCTGCGGTCGACGGTCGACCCGCTCGCATTGGCGGCGGCGGCATCGTCGTCGCCGTCGCCGGAGACGATGTAGTTGCGCTGGTCGGCGGGATAGAGGAACAGCGAGTCGCCGATGCCGTTGAAGAACAGGTTGCTGCCGGGGGCGACGATGCGCTGGAAGTGCTCGCCCTCGAAGGGCCCGCCCCCGTAGCTGATGCCCCACTTGTCGCGGGGGGTCTTCTCGAGCGTGCCGCGCACGAGCGGCACGGCCGCCAGCCCGACGATCAGGAGGAGCGCGGCCGCGACGACGCCCCCGCCGCGCAGGCGTCGGGTCACCCGCCCGAGGAGGCCCGAGCGGCCGTTCGAGCCGCTCGCCGCCGCCCGACTGGCCGCCCGGGCCGACGGCACCGTCGCCGCCGCGCCGAGGTCGTCCTCGACGTGGTCGTCGTCGGGGTCGAGCTTCACGTTGAACGCCCGGAACCGGGCGGGAGCCCCCTCGGCGGCCTCCCCGGCGTCGGCGGTGTCGCCTTCGTCCGCCCCACCGTCGGCGGTGTCGTCGGCGTCGTCGTCGGCCGACGGGACTGCGGTGGGATCGTCCTCTCCGTCGACCTCGGCGTCCGCGTCGGCGACGTCATCGTCGTCGGGGTCGTCGCCGACGGACTCGTCCGGGACGTCGTCCGCGACCCGGTCGAGGTCGTCGAACAGGTCGCCGCCGAGGCGGGCCCGGCGGAGCCGCTCGGCGAGCGCCTCGTCCTCGGCCTCGTCGTGGTCGTCGTCGGGTCGGTCGCTCATCGTCAGTCCATGTCCATCTCGGTCGATTCGAGGCGGCAGTACCGCATGTAGGCGGCCACCACCTGCTCGGGGTCGCCCTTCTCCATCACCTGGCCCTGGTGCATCCAGATGCCCTGGCTGGCCATCTCCAGCACCGCCATCATCCCGTGGGTGACCAGCACGATCGTGCGGCCTCCGGAGGTCATCTCGTTCATCTTCTCGGCGACGCGGCTCTGGAACTTCGAGTCTCCGCCGGTGAGGGCCTCGTCGATGAGGACGATCTCGGGATCGAGGTGGGCGGCGACCGCGAAGCCCAGGCGGGCGCGCATCCCGCTCGAGTACGTCTCGACCGGGTAGTCGATGTACTCGCCGAGCTGGGCGAAGTCGGCGATGTCACCGGTCAGATCGGCGAGGCGGTCGGGCTCCATCCCGATGGCCAGGCCGCCGAGGCGGATGTTCTCCCGCCCGGTGAGCCTCCCGTTCATGCCGATGCCGATCGTCAGGAGGCTGGTGATGCGGCCGCGGACCACGACGCGGCCCTCCTGGGGGGCGAGGATGCCCGCCAGGCAGCGCAGGAGGGTGGACTTGCCGGCACCGTTGCGACCGACGATGCAGGTGACCGATCCCTTCGGGACGTCGAAGGACACGTCCCGGATGGCCGGCACGACGCGGTCCTTCTCCGAGCCCCGGTGGAGCAGGTCGAGGAAGCCGCCCCACGCGGTGGTGGCGCCGACGTGGATCCGGTAGGAGGTCGACAGGTGCTCGACCTCGATGGCCGGGAGCTCGAGTGCGGACGCCGTGGCGGTCGTGGTGTCGATGTCGTCGATGGTCATGGGGTTCAGAGGCGGAGGGCGAACGCCCGCTCGTGGGAGACGAAGACCCGGTACCCCGCGACCAGGCACACGGTGCTCCACGCCGAGACGATGAAGAGCGTCGAGATGGGCGGGACGTCGCCGCTGATCATCGCCTGGAACGCCTCGAAGAGCGAGAAGAACGGGTTGATGACCTGGGCGATCGACTTGAGCTTCGGCGGCAGGGTGTCGGCCGGGTAGATCACGGGCGTGGCGAAGAACAGGAGGCGGGAGACGTAGCTGAGGAGCTTCGTCATGTCGGCGATGAACACGGTCAAGGTGGAGAGCAGCAGCGCCGTGCCCACCGTGATGCCGGTCCCGATCACGAAGTAGAGCGGGAACATCAGCAGGCTCAGGCCGACCGGCGTGCCCAGCACCGCGTGGAAGATCATGTAGATCGGGATCGTCGGCAGGAACTCGAGGAAGGAGCGGTAGATCGCCGCGAACGGCAGGATCGCCCTCGGGAACGTCGAGTTCAGCATCAGGTTCTTGCCGCTGAGGATCGATCCGGCGCCGGGGCCGAGACCGCAGGAGAAGAACTGGAACAGGAAGATCGACGACACCATGAGCGAGAGTCGCCGGTCGGCTCCGGGAACGTCACCCCCGCGGATCACCGAGATGAGGAACCAGTAGAGGGCCGCCTGGAAGAGGGGGTCGATCAGGCCCCACAACTCGCCGAGGACGGTGTTGGACCGGGTCCCCCGGATCTGGGACCGGGCCATCTCCCGGATGAACTCCCGCCGGGCCCAGACGTCGCGCAGGTACTCGCGCACCGGCGGCATGGCCGCGCCGCTGGGCTCGAAGACGTGGACGATGTCGCTGTACTCGCGGAGCCCGGACGCGGGGCTGGTGGCGTCGCTCACCCTTCGACCGGCGAGCCCTGCACCTCGCCGCGCTCGGCCGCCTCGGCCTGCTGGACCATGTCGACCAGGTTGTCCTGCATCTCGAGGAGGTGCTTGCGGGCCTTGCGACCGTTGGCGAGGGTGTCCTCGACGGTGCGCGTCGAGCAGACCGCCGGCTTGCGGAGGTCGAACGCCTCCTGGTTGATGGCGCGGATGCTCTCGAACACCTGGCCCGCGGTGATGCCGAGCAGGTCGGCCACCATGTCGACGGTGATCTCCTTCTCGACCGCGTTGCGGCGGGCGGTCAGCGAGAGCACCGCCTTGGTGGTCTCGGAGGAGCCGTGGAACACGGGCTCGAACGTCTCCTTGTCCCACTTCGAGATCGCGTCGCGCGCGGTCAGCCACAGGATGTGCTCCATCACCCGCGGCACCATCTGCTCGGGGACGGGCACCATCACGTAGTTGGGGATCTCCACCGGACCTCCGGAGCCGAAGGGGGAACCGGGTCAACGTAGCAAACGCCCTCGACCGTGGTCATTCGGGGGCGGATCAACCCTCGGGGCCGGTCCGCCCCCGACGACGGTGGTACATCGCCCGCTCCGCTCTCCGGAGGAGGTCGTCGGCGCGCGCTCCGTAGCGGGCGACGGCGCACCCGGCGCTGATCGTGACGGTGCCCACGCCGGGGTGGGGCTCGGGCAGGTCGGCCACCGCCCCGATCAGGCCCTCGACCAGATCCTCGACCTCGGCGACCGAGTCGCGGACGGCGAGCAGCGCGAACTGGTCGCCGCCGAGGCGTGACACCACGTCTCCGGGTGCCGTCTCGGCCAGTCGGCGGGTGATCTGGACCAGCACCGCGTCGCCGACGGGTCGACCGTGGCGCTCGTTGATCGCGCCGAGGTCGTCGACGTCGGCGATGATCAGGCCGACGCGTGCGGTGGTGCCGAGCGACTGCTGGAGGGCGGCTTCGAGGCGCTCGAGCAGCAGCTCGCGGTTGGCGAGGCCGGTGAGCGGGTCGTGCGTGATGCGGTGGGCGAGCTCCTGGCGGGCGGCCACGAGGGGGGCTATCTCGGCTCCGCTGACGACCACCGCCCGGACGTCGCGGTCGTCGAGCAGGTTCACCGCGGTGAGCCAGAACGGCACCGGGTCCCGGCCGTCGGCGGCGATCAGGGCCGCCTCGAAGCCCCGGGTGCCGCCGCGCACGAGGAGGTCCTCGAAGTCCGATCGCACCCGGTCGCGGTCGCCGGGAGCCACCAGGTCGGTCAGGTAGTGGCCGAGCGTCTGATCGAGGGGCCGCCCGAGCGTCGCGGTGAACGCGCGGTTCGCTCCCTCGAGCCGGCCGTGGCTGTCGACGAGGAGCGTGACGCTCGGTGCGTGGGACAGCACCGCGGCGTGGCGGCGGGCGTCGCCGCCGGTCACCGTCCACCCGTCGCGGTCGTCGAGTCGCCGCAGCACGAGCACGACGCCGTCGACGCGGGGATCGTGGAGGCCCGACCACCCCCGGGCCTCGAAGCGGATCCACGATCCGTCGGCGGCGCGGAAGCGCACGTCGATCGAGGAGCCGACGTCCTTGGCCTGGACCGTCTGGAGCGAGGCGAGGGCCGTGACGAGGTCGTCGGGGTGGATGTAGTCGAACCCGCTGGTGCCCCGGACGTCGTCGAGGCGGTGGCCCAGCGTCAGCTCCGCCCGCCGGTTGCCCCACACGAGGCGCCCGTCGCGGTCGACGACGATGACCGGATCGGGGAGGGAGGCCAGGACCGCGGCCGGGTCGGGATCGGCGCGGCCGCCGCGGTCGGGGTCGTCGGGGGAGGTGGTGTCGTGCATGGCCCGTGACGAGTCTCCCACCCCGGCGGGACCGCGCACTAGCGACGGACGCGAACGAGGGGTGGGTCCGACCGGTTCGGCGGTCGGACCCACCCCTCGGAGGTGGTGGCCGGTGGAGCGGCCCGTCGTCAGTCGACGCTTTCGGCGCTGTCCGGGCTGTCGGCGCTGGCGGGGCTGTCGACGCTGGCGGGCGAGGCCGGGCTGGCCGGCGACGCCGGGCTGGCGGGCGACGCCGGGCTGGGGGCCGACGCCGGGCTGGGGGGCGAGGCCGGGCTGGCCGGCGACGGGGCCGAGGCCGCGCTCACGGGGCTGGCCGGGCTGGCCGGCGACGCCGCCGACCGCTGCGACGGGGCCCGGTAGTCGGGGTCGTCGGGGCTGTCGAAGGGCGAGTCCCACGAGTCCTCGACGCTCTCGTTGGGCGAGTCGGC
>JAAYBP010000248.1 GCA_012730075.1 Acidimicrobiales bacterium
GCGGGGTGGGGCGGTCGGCGCGACGGGCGGTAGCGTCGCCGGTCGTGTTCGAGCCCCTGCCCGACAAGCCCGACCACCAGGCCATAGAGCACGCGATCCTCGACCTCTGGGAGGCCGCGGGCACCTTCGACAAGGTCCGCGAGCTCAACCGCGGCGGCCCGACGTTCAGCTTCGTCGACGGCCCGGTCACCGCCAACAAGGCGCTGGCCGTGCACACGGCGTGGGGCCGCACCCTGAAGGACGTCTTCCAGCGCTACAAGGCGCTCCAGGGCTTCGACCAGCGCTACCAGAACGGCTTCGACTGCCAGGGCCTGTGGATCGAGGTCGGCGTCGAGAAGGAGCTGGGCCTCGACTCCAAGCGCGAGATCGAGGAGTTCGGGCTCGCCGAGTTCGCCCGCCGCTGCCGGGCGGTCGTCGAGTGGTCGTCGGCCGAGCTCACCCGCGGCTCGATCCGCCTCGGCCAGTGGATGGACTGGGAGAACAGCTACTTCACGTTCTCCGACACCAACATCACCTACATCTGGCGGTTCCTCCAGGAGGTCGACCGCCAGGGTCGCCTCTACCGGGGCCACCGTGCGACCGAGTGGTGCCCCCGGTGTGGCACCTCGATCTCGGCCCACGAGCTGGTCGGCAGCTACGTCGACCAGACCGACCCGTCGCTCACCGTGCGGTTCCCGCTGCTCGACCGGCCCGGCGAGGCGGTCGTCATCTGGACCACGACGCCGTGGACGCTGCCCGCCAACGTCGCCGCCGCGGTCGCGCCCGACGCCCGCTACGGCCGCCGCGACGGCGACTGGACCGCGGTCGAGCGCGCGGGCGACGACGTCGACGAGTCCGCCTTCGACGAGATCGTCACCGGCGCCGAGATGGTCGGCTGGCGCTACCAGGGCCCCTACGACCACCTGCGCCCGCAGCACGAGATCGAGCACCGCGTCGTCCCGTGGGACGAGGTGTCGATGGACGAGGGCACCGGCATCGTCCACATCGCCCCGGCCTGCGGCACCGACGACTTCAACCTCGCGTCGGAGCTCGGCCTGGCCCACGTGGCGCCGGTCGACGAGGCCGGACGCTTCTACCCCGACTTCGACTGGCTCGCGGGCGAGGCGGCACGCGAGGCGGCACCGAGGATCATCGACGACCTCGCGGAGCGCGGCCTCCTCGTCGACGCCGGGACGATCGAGCACCGCTATCCCGAGTGCTGGCGCTGCCACACACCTCTGATCTTCCGGCTGTCCGACGACTGGTTCATCCGGGTGGACGACGAACTCCGCCGGGCGCTCCGCGACGCCAACGCCACCGTCGAGTGGACCCCTGCCTACATGGGCAAGCGGATGGACGACTGGCTCGTCAACATGGGCGACTGGAACATCTCCCGCCGCCGCTACTACGGGCTGCCGCTGCCCTTCTACCCGTGCAGCTGCGGACACGTGACCGTGATCGGGTCGCGGGCCGAGCTCGAGGAGCGGGCGGTCGATCCGCTCGACGGCCTGGAGGAGCTGCGCCGCCCGTGGATCGACGACGTCCGGGTGCGGTGCGCGGTGTGCGGCTCAGTGGTCACGCGCGTCACCGAGGTCGGCGACGTGTGGCTCGACGCGGGCATCGTGCCGTTCAGCACGCTCGGTTGGGAGAACCCCGAGTGGATCGAGGGCGGCTACGCCACCGGCGCGGCGGCCGGGCTCACCGGTGCCGACCTCCCCGACCACGCGCACTGGGAGAAGTGGTTCCCCGCCGACTGGGTGTCGGAGATGCGCGAGCAGATCCGGCTCTGGTTCTACAGCCAGCTCTTCATGTCGGTCGTGCTGACCGGCCGCGCCCCGTACCGCAAGGTCCTCGGCTACGAGAAGATGCTCGACGAGACCGGCCGCGAGATGCACGGCTCGTGGGGGAACATGATCACCGCCGACGAGGCGTTCGAGCGCATGGGCGCCGACGTGATGCGCTGGCAGTACTGCGCCCAGCCGCCGAGCCAGAACCTGCTGTTCGGGTACGGGCCGGGCGCCGAGATCGAGCGCAAGCTGCTCACGCTCTGGAACAGCGCGTCGTTCCTCGTGCAGTACGCGTCGATCGCCGGGTTCACCCCGACCTACGCCGCGCTCGACGCCCCGGCCGCGGACGGCGGCGAGGCGCTCGACCGCTGGCTGGTCGCCCGCACCGACGCGTTCGTCGCCGAGGCGGCCGCCGGCTACGACGCGTTCCTGTCGGTCAACGTGCTGCGCGCCACCGAGGCGTACGTCGACGACCTGTCGAACTGGTACATCCGGCGTTCCCGCCGCCGGTTCTGGGACGGCGACCCCGCCGCCCTTGCCACGCTGTGGCGCTCGCTCGTCCAGGTGATCCGGGTCCTCGGCCCGATCATGCCGTTCATCACCGAGCACCTCTGGCAGCGACTCGTCGTCGCCGTGTGCCCCGACGCGCCGGAGTCGGTGTTCCTCGCCGGTTGGCCCGCGGTCGGCGAGGCGGACCCGGATCTGCTCGCCGACGTCGCCGCCGTGCGCCGCGTCGTCGAGCTCGGCCGCCAGGCCCGCGGCGCGGCCAACCTGCGGGTGCGTCAGCCGCTGCGCCGCCTCGTCGTCGAGGGCGCCGACCGGGTCGCCGCCCACGCCGAGGAGGTCGCCGGAGAGCTGCGCGTCAAGGAGGTCGTCGTCGGACCGGTCGAGGCCACCCAGCTCCGCGTGCGCCCCAACCTCCCGGTGCTCGGCCCGCGCCTGGGCAAGGACGTCGGACGCCTGCGCGCCGCGCTCGACGCCGGCGAGTTCGAGGCCCGGCCCGACGGCGGGTTCCGGGCCGCCGGGTTCGACCTGACCGCCGACGAGGTGCTCGTCGAGCGCACCGAGAAGGAGGGCTGGGCGGTCGCCGCCGACGACGGGGTCACCGTCGCCCTCGACACCGAGCTCGACGACGAGCTGCGCACCGAGGCCCGGGTCTACGACCTGATCCACCGGGTCAACGGCATGCGGAAGGAAGCCGGGCTCGAGCTGACCGACCGCATCGTGCTCCGCCTGCCGACCGCGGATGCCGACCTGCTCGCCCACGAGGGGTGGATCGCCGGCGAGGTCCTCGCCACGTCGGTCACCGCCGACGCCGACGACGTCGAGATCGCCCGGGCCTGACCCCGCCCGGGGCCGTGGCACGATGGGGCGATGGCCCGCCACGACGAGGCGCCGTGGTGGTCCGGCGTCGCCGGCCGCCTGCGCCGGTTCGACCGGATGCGCCGCGACGCGCGCCGCGTCGGGGTCGCCCCGGTCGGCCCCCGGGAGCCGAGCGCGCCGGTTCCGCCCGGACCACGCACGACCGTCGATGCGACGATCCGCCCGATCGGCGCCGGCCGCTACCGGCGCCTCGACTGGGCACCCGGCGAGCCGCACGTCGTCCGCCTCGACCTGGGCGGTGAGCCGGCCGACGACCGGGCCGACCGGCGCCGGTCGCTGCTCTACTTCGCGCACCACACCGACACCCACGTCTGCGACGCCCAGTCGCCCGCCCGCCTGGAGGGCGGCGACGTCTACGGCTGGGTCAACCCCGGCGCCGACAGCGGCCACCGCCCGCAGGAGACGTGCACGACCCAGGTCCTCGACCGGCTCGTCGCCGCCACCAACGCGGTCACGACCAGCCCCCTGACCGGTGCCCCGATGGCGTGGTGCCTCCAGACCGGCGACAACACCGACAACCGCGCGGCGGCCGAGGTGCTGTGGTTCGTCGACGTGCTCGACGGCCGCCGGGTCGTCCCCAACACCGGCGCGGCCGGCCGCTACGAGGGCGTGCAGCGGTCGGGCTGGAAGGCGGTCTGG
Organism: Acidimicrobiales bacterium; assembly: GCA_012730075.1. Classification (GTDB taxonomy): domain Bacteria; phylum Actinomycetota; class Acidimicrobiia; order Acidimicrobiales; family Iamiaceae; genus Iamia. The sequence goes on from JAAYBP010000248.1 coordinate 3,789, forward strand.
CACCCCGACCGCATGGCGTGGGACCGGCGGTCGCGGGCCGGCTACCCGTACCTGCCGGGGTTCCTCGACGCCGCGGTCGCGCCGTTCGATCCCGTGGGGTTGGCGGTCCCGTGGCTGGCCGTGTTCGGCAACCACGACACGATCTTCCAGGGCACGTTCGGGGCGTCGGACCGCATCGGCCTGGCGCGGCTCGGCGCCATGCTCACCGCCTCGGGGCGCAAGCCGATCGGCCCGGCGCTGGGCCGGGCGATCGCCCTCGCCCGGCGGGGCGCCGACGCCGAGCGGTGGGAGCAGCGGGCCGGCGACCGCTGGATCCTCGACGTCACGCCCGACCCGGCGGCCCGGCGGGCCCTGTCGGTCGACGACTACCTGGCCGCCCTCCTCGCCCCGCCGCCGGAGGAGTCGCCCGGCCCCGGTCCGGTGGGCCACGGGTACGCGCCCGCCGACCGGGAGGCGGGCCGCACGTGGTGGACCCACCGCGAGGGCGACGTCCAGGTGATCGGCCTCGACTCGTGCAACCACGAGAACGGGGACGGCGGCGGCATCGGGCCGGCCCAGCTCGAGTGGCTCGAGGAGCAGCTGATCGGCTGCCACTCGCGCTGGCGGGGCCGCAACGACCGCTGGTACGAGGGCGGCGACGACCGGCTCGTCGTGCTCGCCAGCCACCACAACACGTGGACGATGACCAACGCCACGCCCGACGAGCACGACCCCGGGCCCCGGGCCCTCGGCGCCGACCTGGTCGCCCTGCTCGACCGGTTCCCGAACGTCGTCGCCTGGGTGAACGGCCACTCCCACGAGCACAAGATCGTCGGACACCGACGCACCGGGGGCGGCGGCTGGTGGGAGGTCAACACCGGCAGCGGCATCGACTTCGGGCAGCAGGGTCGCACCGTCGAGCTGCTCGACAACGGCGACGGCACCCTGTCGATCGTGGCGACCGTGTTCGACCACGCCTCGCCACCGCGGGTCGGGTACCGCCGCGACGCGGGCTGGAGTCCCACCGAGCTGGCCTCGATGAGTCGCGAGCTGGCCGCCAACGACGACCGCTGGCTCGACCCGCTGGCGATGATCGGCGGCCCCGAGGACCGCAACGTCGAGCTGGTCCTCCCCGCGCCCTACCGGCTGGGGTAGCGAAACCGGGTCGGTCCCCGGGCCCCCGGGGCGAGGCGCGGGTCGCGTGGTTAGAGTCCGGCCCGCTCCTGGCGAGGGTCGTCGAGCGCGGAGGGAGTCCAAGTGCAGCGCTTCTGGTCGTGGCTCGCCGTCCAACTCGGTCGCCGGGCCGGTCTGGTGTCGGTCATCGGGCTGCTGGTCACCGTCGGCCTCGGCCTCGGCATCACCCAGCTCGAGTTCGCCACCGGCCAGGACAGCTACCTGAACGCCGACGACCAGATCGCCAAGGACAACGTCGCGTACCAGGAGCTGTTCGGCGGCCAGATCATGATCGTCCTCTTCACGATGGACGACGGCTCCGACGTCATCGACCTCACCACCGGCGACAACCGCCAGACGATCCTCGACGCGGCCGAGGAGATCGCCGAGAACCCGAACGTCGAATCGGTCGTCACGCCGCTCGACGGCCTCCAGTTCTCCGACAACCTGATCCGCCGGTCGTACGCGGATCCCACGCAGGAGGCGGGGATCCCCACCGAGTCGGTCGCGGGGACGATCCTCGGGGCGGCGATCGAGGCGGAGGAGCCCGGCAGCTCCGCCCACCTCGCCCGCGCCCTCGACCAGGACCGGACCGCGTGCCGGCTCCTCGGCATCGACAACCCGCTGAGCCAGGTGCCCGAGGGCGATCGCGAGGTGTGCGACGAGCCCGGGTTCACCGGCTCACCCGGCGAGCTGAGCGTCGACCCCGCCCAGGCGACGCTCACCAACCCCGAGTGGGTCGACTTCCTCCTGCACGACAACTCGGGTGCGATCCGCCGCTCGCTGCGCACGTTCTTCCCCGACGACGGCCACGGCCAGATGATCGTGCGCCTCCAGGGCAACGCCGACATCGAGGTCGAGGGGGCCGGCGCCGTCGCCGTGAAGGACGCGTGGGCCGACCGGGAGATCGAGGGGGCGACGCTCACCGTCACCGGGGCGCCGGTCCTCCTGAAGGACATCAACGACTACCTGAAGGGCGGCATCCTGCGCCTCGGCGGCATCGCGGTGGCGATCATGATGCTCATCCTCCTCGTCGCGTTCGACGTGCGGTGGCGGCTGCTGCCCCTCGCCGTCGTCCTGGTCGGCGTGGTGTGGGCGTTCGGGCTCGCCGGCTACATCGGCATCCCGCTGTCGGTCGTCACCATCGCCGGGCTGCCGGTGATGCTCGGCGTCGGCATCGACTACGCGATCCAGATGCACGCGCGCGTCGAGGAGGAGGTGGTGATCGACCGCGCCGCGCACCCGATCCAGGAGACCGCGCGCAACCTCTGCCCGGCGCTGCTCGTCGTCACGTTCGACGCCCTCTTCGCCTTCGCCGCCCTGCGCTTCGCCAAGGTCCCGATGATCCGCGACTTCGCCCTGCTGCTCTGCATCGGCGTCGCGGTCATCTGCCTCGGCTCGATCATCATCCCGCTCGCCACCCTCGGCATCCGCGAGTACAAGTCGCCGACGAAGGGCCGCGACTTCCGCGAGGGGGCGCTCGGCCGCCTGACCGTCTGGCTCGGCTCGCTGCCGTCGCGGGCGGCGGTGCCGTTCATGATCGCCAGCGTCGTCGTGTTCCTCGGCGGCATCGCCGTCGAGAGCGAGCTGGAGCTCCAGACCGATCCGGTGCAGTGGGTCAACCAGCAGTCGCAGAACCGCAAGGACATCGCCACGCTCGAACGGGAGGTCGACTCCTCCAGCGAGCTCGGGGTCTTCGTGGTGGCCGACACCCGCGAGGAGCTGTTCAGCGACGAGAACGTCGCCTTCCTCCACCGCTTCACCGAGGACACGCTGCGCCGGTTCCCCGAGCAGCTCCTACGGGCGTCGAGCATCCTCACCCCGATCAGCTACCTCACCGAGATCCCCGGGGCGTCCGACATCCCGCCGACCGGGGAACAGGTGCTCGTCACCTACGAGGCGGCGCCGGAGGCGGTCCAGCGGTTCACCGTCGCCGACACCGACTCGGCCCACGCCCTCAACCTGCTGTTCACGACGCGGCCCGGCTCGCTCGACGACCGGGCCGTGATGGTCAACGAGATCCGCGAGGACACCGACCCGCCCGAGGGCGTGCGAGCCACCCCGTCGGGCCTGGCGGTGGTCGGCGTCGGCCTGCTCGAGAACCTGGAGTCGAACCGGGTCCTGCTCACCTACCTGTCGATCCTGTTCGTGTTCCTCTTCCTCACCGTCCGGCTGCGCAGCATCGTGCGGTCGCTGCTGTCGCTCGTGCCGGTGCTGATCGCGGTGGGCGCGGCGTCGCTGGTGGCGTTCGCGCTCAACCTGAAGCTGAGCCCGATGACGGCGGTCGGCGGTCCGCTGGTGATCGCGGTCTGCACCGAGTTCACGTCGCTGATCCTCCTGCGGTTCCTGGAGGAACGTCGCCGCGGGCTCGCGCCCCAGGCGGCCGCCGACGTCACCGCGGCCCGCACCGGACGGGCCTTCATCGTGTCGGCCATGACCGCGGTGGTCGGCGTCGGGGTGATCGCCACTTCGTCGCTGCCGCTGCTCCGCGACTTCGGGATCATCGTGGCGATGAACGTCCTCGTCGCGCTGCTCTCGGCGCTGGTGATCCTGCCGCCGCTGATGGTGTGGGCGGAGGAGCGCGGCTGGGTGTCGAGGGGGCTGATCGACCCCGAGATCCTCGCCGGCGCGAACCGCACCGAGGACCAACCCGATCCCGCGACGCCCGACCTCGGCGGCGCCAACCTCTGAGTGTCGCCCCCCGGCGGGCGGTACGGTCGCCCGTAGGGGGGCGGACTGCGGAGGTGACAGGTGTCGTACGAAGTGGACTTCAGGGACGTGTCGACGGTCGGGCTGGAGTCGTCGCCGGTCGCCGAGGCGCTCGCCGGGCTGCGGGCCAACGAGGCCCGCTACTTCAAGAACAAGTACGACCACACCTTCGTCGTCGAGCCGGCCTCCGAGGCCACCGAGACGGTCGACCGCGTGCAGCGGGTGCTGCTCGAGCGCGACATCGTCATCTCGTCGCCCCCGCTCGAAGCCACCACGATCCGGGTCGAGGACATCCGCTGGGACCACGTCTTCTACGAGAGCGGCCTGGCGGTGAACCTGAAGTACGACCTCCAGGACCCCAAGCAGCGGGCGGTCGGGCTCAAGCTCTCCGACGGCATGGAGATCCCCGACGAGCTGGCCGACAAGTTCAAGTTCGCCCGCCAGCGGTCCAAGCTCGCCGGCACGATCCGCGGCTCCTACTTCATCGTCAAGGGCGAGTACTGACGGTTCGCGGGACCGCAGCACCCC
>JAAYBP010000249.1 GCA_012730075.1 Acidimicrobiales bacterium
TGATCGGCGCGGCGGTGTCGACCGTCGAACCCTCGAACTCGGTGGTGGAGGTGGTGGAGGTGGTGGCCGCCGCGTCGTCGTCACCGCCCCCGCCGCTGCGGACGAGGAGCGCGAGGCCGATGACGATGGCGACGACTAGCACCACCGCGCCCCGCAGCGTGGCGTCGTCGCGTCCCGAGGTCGGTGCGGTCATCGGTCCACCTTCGCTCGCGGGGAGGGCCCATCGCCACGCTCGGTCGGGGGCCGCTCCGGCTGTTCGATCACCGTCGCAGACTAGGCAAACCGTCCGGCGCCGTCGTGGCACGCCCGCCACCGGACCCCGACCCTGGTCACGGCGGTGCCTCCGGGCGTCGTCCCCGCCGGGGCACCCGTCGGCGGGTCCGGAGGCCCTCTCGCGCCCGGTTTCGCGCCCGACCACCGCGCCAGCCAGGCCCACCACGCTCCGTGAACATCCCGCATCCATGCGTAGCCTTCGTAACCAAACCGTTATGATGTCGTCACGAGTCGGCAGCGTCGCCGGCACCGCGAACTTCCCCGAAGGACCCCCGTTGGCCGCCGCACCCGCCGCCCTGTCCATCGCCCCGCCGACCGCCCGGCTCCGGCTCGTCCCGCCCCCGCGGGAGACGTCCCGGGCCGATGACGTCATCTCGACCAGCCGGGAGCTGACCGGGCTCAGCCGCCGAGGCCGGCGCCAGGTCCGGCGCAGCCTCCGCGAAGTGTCGTCGATCGTCGACACCATGCGCGCCCGGCGCACCGTGCCGGCGCAGATCGAGGCAGGCGGCCACCAGGCCGGCGTCGCCTTCGACGTGTGGCGCCTGCACGTCGCCTACGAGCGCTCCCGCTCGGCCGAGGATCTCGATGCGCTCGTCGCCGAGTACGAGCCCTACGCGCTGTCCCTCGCCCGGCGGCTCCGCGGCCGCCACGACTCGGCCGACGACCTCGACCAGGTCGCCCGCGAGGCGCTCATCGTCTCGCTCCAGCGCTTCGACGTCAGCCGGGGCATCCCGTTCCCGGCGCTGGCGACGCCCACGATCCTCGGCGCGCTGCGCCGCCACCACCGAGACCACGGCTGGGCGATGCGGGTCCCGCGCCGCGTGCACGAGCTCGCCGCTCCGACCCGCGAGGCGAGCGAGCGACTCACCGCCAAGCTCGGCCGCCCCGCCCGCCCCGCCGAGGTCGCCGCCTCGCTGGGCATCGCCACCGGCGAGCTCGAGGCGATCCAGCAGGCCCTCCACGCCCGCGACACCGCGTCGCTCGACACGGCGGTCGACGCCGAATCGCGCGGGCACCACGACGTGATCGGCGAGATCGACCGCAACCTGGTCCGCGCCGAGCAGCACCTCGCCCTGCGCCAGGCGCTCGCCCAGCTCGACGACCGCGACCGAGCGATCCTGCACCTCTACTTCTACGAGGAGCTCACCCAGTCACGCATCGCCGAGCGCTTCGGCGTGAGCCAGATGCAGATCTCGCGCTGGATCGCCCGGTCGCTCGCCCGGCTGCGCAGCCACCTCGAGGTCTGACCGCCCCGGGCCTCGCGCCAGCCTGGCCGCTGGCGGCTCACGGAGGCGGCGCAAACAGTGGAGCCGGGTGCCGGGATCGAACCGGCGACATCCTCTTTACAAGAGAGGTGCTCTGCCAACTGAGCTAACCCGGCGGACCGGGCCACGGTACCTCCGGCCCCCGCCCGTGGCCGCCGTCGGGGTAACGGTTTCCTCCGACCCCAACCGTTCCGTTCGGCCGGTACGGTGGCCCCCGACCACAGGAGGCGTGCCCTTGACGTCCTCACCCCCCTTGACGGCGGCAACCGACCTGACCCTGCGCTACCGGGAGGTCCGCAACCTCACCGAGGCGCTCGCCGCGCCGCTCGGCCCGGAGGACCAGACGGTCCAGACGATGCCCGACGTGAGCCCGACCAAGTGGCACCGGGCCCACACCACCTGGTTCTTCGAGACGTTCCTGCTGGAGGCGCACGTCGCCGGCTACGAGCCGTTCGATCCGGCCTACGGCTACCTCTTCAACTCGTACTACGAGGCCGTCGGCGCCCGGCACCCCCGCGCCGAGCGGGGCCACCTCACCCGCCCCACCGTCGCCGACGTCGCCGCCTACCGCCGGGCGGTCGACGGGGTGATGACCGCCGCCCTCGACTCGGGGGCGCTCGACCGCGTCGCCGACCTGGTCGTGCTCGGGCTGCACCACGAGCAGCAGCACCAGGAGCTGCTCCTGATGGACATCAAGCACGTGCTGTCGGTCAACCCCCTGCGCCCGGCGTACGTCGAGCGCGACCTCGGGCCCGCCGGCCCGGTTCCGCCGCTCGGCTGGATCGACCGCCCCGGCGGCGTGACGACCGTCGGCGACCCCGGGGCCGGCTTCGCGTTCGACAACGAGCGCCCGCGCCACGACGTCCTCCTCGCTCCGCACCGCCTCGCCGACCGCCTGGTCACCAACGGCGAGTGGCTCGCGTTCATCGACGACGGCGGCTACCGGAGGCCCGAGCTGTGGTTGTCCGACGGGTGGGCGACGGTCGGCGCGCAGGGCTGGCGCGCCCCGCTCCACTGGCTACCGGTCGACGACGGGTGGCACGAGCACACCCTCTCCGGCACCGCGCCGGTCGACCCGGCGCGGCCGGTCGTGCACGTGAGCCACTACGAGGCCGACGCCTACGCCCGCTGGGCCGGGGCCCGCCTCCCCACCGAGCAGGAGTGGGAGGCGGCCGTCGCCGGGTCGCCCGCCGCGCCGCCGTCGTTCGACCCGAGGTTCGTGACCGCCGGCCCCCACCCCCGCCCGGTCGCCGACGACGACCCCGGCCCGCTGCGGCAGGCGTTCGGCGAGGTGTGGCAGTGGACGTCGAGCCCCTACGTCGGGTACCCGGGCTTCCACCCCGCGGCCGGGGCGGTCGGCGAGTACAACGGGAAGTTCATGAGCGGACAGATGGTGCTGCGCGGCTCGTCGTGCGCGACCCCGCCCGGGCACGCCCGGTCGACGTACCGCAACTTCTTTCCGCCCGCGGCCCGGTGGGCGTTCTCCGGGCTGCGCCTGGCCGCCGACGTCGACCCGGCGGCGCCGTGACCGACACGTCCACCGCCGCCGGGGCCATGGTCGACCACGTCGCCCGCACGCTCACCGACGCGCCGCAGCGCTGGCTGTCGCCGAAGTGGTTCTACGACGAGCTCGGCAGCGTGCTCTTCGACGCGATCACCCGCCTCGACGAGTACTACCCGACCCGGCGCGAGCGCGAGATCCTCACCGCCCGGGCCACCGACATCGCGCTCCTGTCCGGGGCGGACACCGTCGTCGAGCTCGGCTCGGGCACCTCGGACAAGACCCTCCTCCTGCTCGACGCCCTGCACGAGCGGGGCCAGCTCCACCGGTTCGCCCCACTCGACGTGAGCGCCGAGGTACTGGCCACCGCCGCCGTCGCGATCGCCAACCGCTACCCCGACGTCGACGTCGAGCCGGTCGTCGGCGACTTCGTGCACGACCTCGACCGCGTGCCCGTCGGCGGCCGGAGGCTCGTCGTCTTCCTCGGCAGCACGATCGGGAACCTGGTGCCCGACGAGCAACACGCCTTCCTCGTGCGGGTCTCCTCGACGCTCGCCTCGGGCGACTCGCTGCTGCTCGGCACCGACCTGGTGAAGGACCCGGCCCGCCTGGTGGCCGCCTACGACGACCCGATCGGCGTGACCGCCGCCTTCAACCGCAACGTGCTCGCCGTGCTGAACCGGGAGCTCCACGCCGACTTCGACCTCCCCCGCTGGCGGCACCTCGCCCGATGGAACGCGCGCGACGAGCGGATCGAGATGCACCTCGTCGCCGAGGGCGCACAGCGGGTCCGCATCGGTGCAGCCGACCTCGACCTCGCCTTCGCCGACGGGGAGACGATCCAGACCGAGACGTCGGCCAAGTTCCGCGCCGCCCGCGTCGGCGACCTGCTCGACGAGGCGGGCTTCGACCTCACCGAGACGTGGACCGACGACGGGGGCGACTTCGCGCTGTCCCTCGCCGTCCGTCGCTGACCTCCCCGGCCGCAGACCGGTCGTCAGGGGGCAGGAGCGTAGACGTTCAGGCCGCCGGGTCGGAGGAAGGCGGCGAGCACCAGGCCCGCCTGGCGGGCGACGTCGACCGCCAGCGACGTCGGCGCGCCAACCGCGACGACCGTGCCGAAGCCGGCCGCCCAGGCCTTCTGCACGATCTCGAACCCGGCCCGCCCCGACACGTACAGGCCGAGGTCCGCGGCGGGCAGGCGGTCGTCGAGCCGCAGCCGTCCGACCA
>JAAYBP010000250.1 GCA_012730075.1 Acidimicrobiales bacterium
GCGCGTCAGTCGACCAGCGCGGGGGTCAGCCGGTCGACGAACTCCGACACGTCGGCGGCGAGGTCGTGACGCACGAGCGCGAACCCGCCGATGACCTCGGCGCCCTTCTCCTCGACGAGGGCGACCAGCTTGTCGAGGGTGCGGCCCGGGTCGACGGCGTAGGTGCAGTAGACGACCGCCTTGCGGCCCGCGAGCGACGGCAGGTTCCGCAGCTTCTTGCGGCCGGCCGGCTTCTGACCCATCACGACGATGCCGTCGGTCCACGTGCCGACGATGACGAGGTCGACGTCGGCGACGGTGGACTCGTCGACGTCGTCGATGGCGACCGGCTCGGCGTCGACGCGCAGGGCCTTCAGCTCGCTGGCGATGCGGAAGGCGGCCTTCTCGGTGGTGCCGGTGAGGCTGTTGTAGATGATCACGGCCCGCATTGCCGGACTCCTGGTCTCGCGTCGTGGATCGCCGCCCTGTCTAGCAGCGAAGGCGCCCCCGGCCCAGCGACGAAGGTCCCGACCCGCGGGCGGATCCGACGCCCTGGGCTGTGGGGATCCGACGGTCGCGACGGCCGAACCGGTCGGGTTGAGACGTTGACCGAAAGGGTACGGGAGTGCCCGTCGTAATCCGGAGATCATCCAGGAGCGGCGAGGAGGCAGCGCCAACGTGTCGGTCACCAGCGCCCGTCCCGACGAGCTCGACGCCTACGTCGCCACCCTGATGCCGGCCGACGACGAGCTCGATCTCCGGGCGGTGGGCCTGATCGACCTGGCCGCGACGTGGAACGGGCGCCGCTCGGCCTACGGCGGGGCGGTCGACGTCGACGCCCTGGTGGCGGTCGAGACGGCGATCGACGAGCTGAGCTACCTCGACCGGTGGGTCGGGCGGGTCGCCCAGGCGTTCCGCGACGTGGTGCGGATCTGCCCCACCAGCGGCTGCGGGCCGGTCCTGTACGCGTCCGACCTCCAGATCGAGCTGGGCGCGGGACCGGCGGGCCTCGCCGACGCGCTCGCGGCCGGTGCCTACTCCGACCTGTTCGAGGTGGTGCGTGACGGGTCCGACGGCCGCACCCGCGTGGTGCGGCTCCTCGTCGACACCCTCCCCGAGGACGTGTCCGAGCTCGAGTGGCGGCTCGTCCTCGAGGAGCTGGGTCTCACCGCCGAGAGCGGACCGCTCCACCTGGTCGTGCACGGGTGGAGCACCTCGTCGGCGTCGGCCACCGCGGCGGGCGAGACCACCGCCGACCTCTACGACCAGCAGGGGGTCGAGGGCGCGACGGTCCTCGTCGTCGATTGGGACGCCGGGCGGGGCACCGCGGCCGGGCTCGGTACGCCGGGCGACTTCGCGGCGGCCGAGGACTCGGCGATGGCCACCGGCGACGCGCTGGCCCCGATGTTCACCGCGCTGGCGGCGGCGAACCCCGACGCGGACGTGAACGTCACCGCCCACAGCCTCGGCAACCACGTCGTGTCCCGGGCCCTGACGGGGATGGCCGACCCGACCGCCCGCTTCTCGGTCGACCTCCTCATGGTGCAGCCGGCCATCCCGCGCCGGGCGCCGACGTGGGACACCGAGAACTACGGCGCGCTCGTCGGGCCGCGCGTCCGTGACCTGACCATCACGATCAACAACGGCGACGACGCCCTGTTCTGGTACGAGATCCAGGGTCCGCAGGCGCTGGGCGACGAGGCCGCCGACGGGCCCGGGCTCACCGCCCTGATCGAGTGGCGCGAGGCGGCCGGCCTCGACACCCAGGTCGTCGA